>CAMEYZ010000006.1 GCA_945947715.1 uncultured Clostridia bacterium
ATCGTCGGGATAGAGCCTTAGTCCAGTATCAGCGGGAAAAGGCAAAGAAACCAATAAGGATTATCAGGGATAAGCAGCACCACCGAACAGTCCTCCGAGAAAGGGGGTCACAGACGGGGAGTGCTCCTTTTTTATCCAGGCTTTATAGAATATCCACCCGTTGCCAATGATAAAAAACAGGCTTATCAGTGACAATACTATAATGATGACCCAAGTGATTGTAAGGTCAAGGCTGTCCTTTGCGCAGATCAGCAGGACCAGGGTCAACAGTATTATTAACATGATCCGATCATCCCCTTTTTCGTCCCAGCAAAACTATCCCGATAAGGATCACCACAGGAAAAATAATAGCCGCTCCGATGCCTGCTTTCAGGTTGCCTCCCACGGCATTTGCTGTAAGTCCTGCCACAGTAGGTCCCGCAGAGCAGCCTATATCTCCCGCCAGCGCCATAAGAGCGTACATGGACGTTCCCCAGCGGGGAAATTCCTTTGCGGCAGCGCTGAAGGTCCCGGGCCAGAATATCCCCACCGAAAAGCCGCACACCCCGCAGCCCACAAGTCCCCATACCGAGCCCGGCGAGAGGGATATCATCAGATAGCAGCAGATGCACAGCACTGCGCTGAAAAGCATGAACCGGTTCAGAGGGAGCTTGTCGCTGTATTTTCCGTAGAGTGCCCTTGAAAGCCCCATGAAGAGCGCAAAGCAGCAGGGTCCTGCAAGGTCGCCCACTGTTTTCGAGACGTTCAGCGCCGATTCTGCAAAGGCTGACGTCCACTGACTGACCGCCTGTTCGGAGGCGCCTGCGCATATCATTATCACCAGTATCAGTATGAACAGCGGCTGACGGAGCATGCTCCGCACAGGCACGCTTTCCTCTCCCGAGGACAGCTCATACAGCGGGACCAGCATAAAATACACTGCATTGAAAACCGGAACAGCTGCCCATATTATCGCCAGAATATGCCAGTTTCCGACTCCGAAAATCCGGAAAAACGCCGTTGATAACAAAACGACTCCCATGTGTCCCCAGCAGTAGAAGGAATGGAGCAGACTCATGGCAGCCTCCTTTTTTTCCGTGGGACAGGCCTCCACTATCGGACTTATCAGCACCTCGATAAGTCCGCCTCCTATGGCGTACATCACCGTCGAGATGATAAGTCCCGTATAGGCGTCCGGAAGCAGCTCAGGCAGCACAGCCATGCCTGCAAGTCCTATCGCCGAGAAGATATGCGCCGAAACGATGCAGACCCGCGTTCCTATCTTATCTGCAAATTTCGAGGACAGCAGGTCGACGATAAGCTGTACCGCAAAATTTATAGTGGTGATGAAGGTTATCTTATCAAGGGTCAGTCCGTAATCCTTTGCAAAGGTGAGAAAAAGCAGCGGTGCGAAGTTGTTCACCACAGCCTGAGTTATGTAGCCGATATAGCTTGCGTATATGGTGTGTTCGTATTTTTTCAGCCGATACATGATAATTCTCCCGTACAACAAATTATCCCCGCGAAGAATTTCACGGGGACATATTTCTCCTTCGGAGCAATAAAAAAGAGCAGACGACGGGAATCGAACCCGCATCCTCAGCTTGGGAAGCTGATATAATGACCATTATATTACGTCTGCCTGCTTTTTCATTATATACTCTTTTTTTGGAAATGTCAAGAGTTTTTTTGCACTTTCCGCAGCGGCTGCCTAAAGTATCTCCTGGAGGTTTTCCCGGAGCTTCTGGATTATCTTCTTTTCCAGCCTTGATATGTAGGACTGGGATATCCCGATGATATCAGCGGTTTCCTTCTGGGTGAGCTCCCGGCCGTTTTTCAATCCGAAGCGCATCTCCATTATTTCCCGCTCTCTTTCGGGAAGCTCGCCCACGGCTCTGCGGAGCATCTGCCTTTCCGCAGAAGCCTCTATTCCAGACGAAACTGCGTCGTTTTCCGTGCCTAGTATATCTGACAGCAGCAGCTCATTGCCGTCCCAGTCGATGTTCAGCGGTTCGTCGATTGATATTTCGTTTTTGGTCTGAGAGGTCTTTCGCAGGAACATCAGTATCTCATTTTCAATGCATCTCGAAGCATAGGTGGCAAGCTTGATGTTCTTCTGGGGACAGAACGTATTTACCGCCTTGATAAGCCCTATGGTGCCTATGGAGATGAGGTCCTCCACGCCTATCCCCGTGGATTCGAACTTCTTGGCGATATACACCACCAGCCGCAGATTATGTACTATCAGGATATCCTTCGCCTTTTCAGGGTCGGTCTGCAGCAGTCTGAAGGCCTCCTCCTCCTCGGCCGAGGACAACGGAGGCGGAAGGGTGTCAGGGCCGTTTATGTAGTACAGGTCAGAGCCGTACAGCCCCAGAGCTTTCAGAATTGACCTGATATAACAGGTGATAAGTGCTTTTATGTTTATCATATTTGCTCCTTTCAGACAGGTCAGATGTTCTACATGCTTCGTAATATGGACGGATTGAATACGCCGTATTTCATGGGCTGGGAGGATATGCCGATATATACGTCCGCAGTGCAGGTGCGGCCTGTTTCGTCGCAGCGGATATACGTCGCTTCTGGCCGGAATATGGGGATAAGTCCCGAGCTGCCCGCGGTATTGCATGGGATGAGTCGCCAGCCCTTTGGAAGAACTGTGACGTCCTCGGTAAGCAGCTTTGCGATATCCGGCAGCTGCTCTTTTCCGCAGACTATCACAGGGATCCCGGTAATTACGTCGGTAAGGCTGTTGCCCGTGTCGGCAATGGCTGGGAAGGACGAGAAGCTGTCCTTGCCCGTGTAAATTGTCACTGTGTATTTTCCGCCTGTGTGAGCGGCGTCGGTAAATCGTCTGAAAAGACATATCCCTCCGTAGGCGGCGGCTGTGGATAATATCAGAACGATGGGGGAAATATTAAAGTAGACCGTGCTGTTCCGGCATAAAATGAGCTCCTCTGCCATAGTCTCCGACAGAAAAAAGCACACCCCCGCAAAGCAAAGGCTGACCGCTGTAAAAACAATTATCTTTTTGATGAATTTCCCCAGGCTCTCATAGCCCATGGATATGAAGACTATCCCAGCTGCGGACGCCGTTTTTATGAAAAACAGCAGCACATTGTTCAGCGCAGGGAGCAGCAGCACAAGGGAAGTCAGGCTTCCCACGAAAGCTCCGAGGACCGCTCTTCCAGTAGTAGGAGGGGGTCTGCGCAGCACAGCGGCTGTGGCCTTTATCAGGAAAAAATCAATGTATATCGAGGTGATTATCAGTACGTCTATGTAAACAGTAATAGCTACCGCCGCCTTTCCCGCGGAAATGTTTGACATTCGTGCTAAAAAGTGTTATAATGATATACAGCGATCATCTGTGAAGAGTGTTAGTGATGATCATCACATATTCAATTATAATTGCTCCTCCCCGAAAATACTGTCGATTGGAGGACTGAAAGGATTTTTTTATGAACGAGGACAAAAGATTCGCCGTCCTTATAGACGCAGACAACGTATCCGCAAAGTATATCAAGCCTATCTTAGATGAGCTTTCCAATGACGGGATAATCACCTACAAGCGCATCTATGGAGACTGGACAAAGTCTGAAATGGCTCCCTGGAAGGCGGTTCTTCTCAATTATTCTATCACGCCTATCCAGCAGTACAGCTATACCACCGGAAAAAATGCCACCGATTCTGCAATGATAATCGACGCTATGGATATCCTTTACGGCGGCAATGTGGACGGATTCTGCATTGTATCCTCTGACAGCGACTTTACAAGGCTTGCTGCAAGACTTCGCGAGTAGGGCAAGTGTGTCATCGGCATGGGCGAGAAGAAAACTCCCAATCCCTTCATTGCCGCATGCAACAGGTTTTTGTATCTGGAGGTGCTTTCGGGCGAGGGCAGCCGTGAGAAATCCTCTGAGGAGGAGGGGCAGCTCTCGGCGGAGACTGTCAGAAAGGCTTTTGCTACAATTCTAACGGAAATATCCGATGATGACGGCTGGGCTTCTCTCAGTCAGGCGGGAAATATTCTCACAAAGCGCTTTCCCAGCTTCGATGTGCGCAGCTTCGGCTTTATGAAGCTGACCCCCTTTATCAAGTCCCTGGGAGCCTTTGAGATTTACTCTGTGCCCAGCGAAAACGGAAATGTCCGCGTGGTGTATGTGCGGAACAAAAACTGACGGAAAGGACAAAATTTATGCTTACAGTAGATGATTTTGATGCTGCGATATTTGACCTTGACGGTACGCTCATAGATTCCAACAGAGTGTGGGAAAAGATCGACAGAAAATATATGCAGCAGCACGGTAAATATCTGTCCGACAGGGATATAAAGCGCATGGCGTCCATGACCTATGAGGAATGTGCGGAATATATGAAAACTAAGGGCGTGGAAGCAACAGTTGATGAGCTGAAGGCTGAATTTAATAAAATGGCGGTCTATGAGTACCGCAACAATATCTTTTTAAAGGACAATGCAGCGGAATTTCTCACATTCCTGCGGGCAAAGGGGAAGAGGCTCGCAATAGCCACAGCTTCTCCACGTGAGCTGTACGAGCCTGTGCTGCGGCATAACAGTGTGTACTCATTTTTTGATGTGATAGTCACCACCGACGAGGCGGGAAAAAGCAAGGATTATCCTGACGTGTATCTTCTGGCGGCTTCAAAGCTTGGAGTGTCGCCTGATTCCTGTGTGGTCTTTGAGGATATTTTAAAGGGCATCGTTTCTGCGCAGAATGCGGGAATGATGACCGTGGGCGTATATGACAGATATTCCGAAGAGGATATTATTTCCATGAGAGACACCGCGGACAGATTTCTCATGGATTTTGCCGAGATGATGCTCAGCTGAAAAAATTATCTGTGATTTTTATAAAAAACAGTTGAATTATTGCATAATATATGTTATAATAATACAAATACTATAAGTATGCCTGTTAGTATGATTGGAGGAAGTTTATGGAACCATATATTGTCAGACAAACAATCGTTGATGAAAATCAAGCCGCAAAGGCTTATGAGATCTTATACGCGGACGATCAGCTTTCTGTCAGCCAGTCTGACGATTCATCTGCTGCAAACGCCATTGAGAATTTTCTTTCGTCAATGGATACCGATAAATTCCTGAATGGAAAAACAGCTTTTCTTACCTTTACCAGAAATCTGCTTGTAAAGAATATCCCCAAAATGTTCGATACCAGCAAGCTCGTTATCCAGATAGAGGACTCACTTATCACAAATCCGCTGGCCCATTCGCTATTTACCAAGTATAAGCAGGCGGGCTATAAGATAGCTGTGGTGGATTTTGAGTTCGCACCTCGCTATTTCGGCGTGCTGGATATCGTGGACTATATCAAGGTCAATTTCCGCAACTATGATAACCCTTCGCTGGAAAACGTGGTCAGGATAGGAAACTCCTTCGGTAAGAAGATAATCGCCTACAACGTGGAGTGCGCAGAGGCCTATGAAAAGGCGAAAAACTGCGGCTGCACCTATTTCCAGGGCTCCTATGTGGCGGAAAAGATACCCGCTACTCTTACCAATATGAAATATCTCCAGGGCAACTTCTTCCTGCTGATGATAGCAGTTACCAAGGACGAACCCGATATCGACGAGATAGAACAGATACTCTCCCGCGATGTATCTCTTACATATTCGCTGCTGAAGCTTGTAAACTCCGCATACTTTGCTCTCCGCAACCGTGCGAAGTCCGTCAAGCAGGCTCTTGTCATCTTAGGACTGGGTCAGCTCAAGCAGTGGATATACCTCCTGAGCTTCAAGCAGGACGACGGCTCGATGCCTGATGAGCTTATCAGACTTTCCTTCCTCCGCGCAAAATTTGCTTCGGAGCTGCTGGACAGCTGCCATGATATGCCCATCTCCAAATCTGAGGCTTATCTCATGGGTATGTTCTCCACTCTGGGACAGCTCATGCAGATGCCCCTTGAAGAGGCACTGAACGCTCTTCCCTTAAGCTCCGAGATAAAGGAGGCTCTGCTTCGTCATGAGGGCAGAACAGGTCTTCTTTACGATCTGGTCATCGCTTACGAAAACGCCGACTGGAAGAGAATGACCGACCTTGCAGGAGAACTGGAGATACCTGCTCAAACTATTTCGGGAATATACTGCATGTGCGTTGAGGACGTAAATACCACATGGAACAGTCTTATGACGGCAAGCGACGCAGAATAGCTTTTGCGCCGTCTTATACAAGGACTTGAAAGGAATGTTTTAAATTGGCAGAACGTAAATTTAAGGTGCCGCTGAAAAATATCATCGACGAGTTTTCACTGGAGGCTATCCACCTTCCACTGGACGCTGCAAAGCTTTTCATCGAGGAAACGGAGGTAAACCGTCCGGGATTGCAACTTTCGGGATTTTATGAATATTTTAATCCTGAAAGAATACAGATAGTAGGAAAGGCGGAGTTTGCATTTCTGGCGACTCTTGAAGAAGATGTCAGAAAGGACCGGATGGAAATGCTGTTTGCTCAGCATGTTCCTGCGATAATCATTTCCCGTGAGCTTCCCTATTTCCCTGAAATGTTGGACCTTGCACAGACCTATGAGGTGCCGCTCCTGCGCAGCAAGGACAGCACATCGGCATTTATGGCGGCGCTTATAGCGTTTCTGAATCTTAATCTTGCGCCGAGGATACAGCGCCACGGCGTGCTCATTGAAATATACGGCGAGGGTGTTCTTATTCTCGGCGAGAGCGGCGTCGGAAAGAGCGAGACCGCTATCGAGCTTGTAAAAAGAGGACATCGACTTGTGGCGGACGATGCTGTGGAGATCAAAAAGGTATCCAGCATCAGCCTGGTAGGCTCGTCCCCCGAAAATATCAGACACTTTATGGAGCTTCGCGGCATCGGTATCATCAATGCTCGCAGACTGTTCGGTATGGGAGCTGTTAAGCTCACCGAGAAGATCGACATGGTGGTGGAGCTGGAGCCCTGGGATTCTGAAAAGGTATACGACAGAATGGGCGTGGATAACGAATATACGTCGATTCTCGGAGTAAAGGTGCCCTATTCGGTTATCCCCGTAAAGCCCGGACGTAACCTTGCTGTAATTCTGGAGGTCGCAGCAATGAACAATCGTCAGAAGAAAATGGGCTACAATGCGGCGGAGGAGCTTCTCGAAAATCTCGGCATGAATTTCGAGAAGAAGGAAACCGTTAAAAAATGGGATGTTTATTAATTTGAATTTCTGAAATTATCGCAGAGGATAGAGGCTTTTTTATCTATCCTCTGTTTTGCGATTATGATTATGTGAGTGATATCCGGAGGTGTGACATGAACGAAAGGGTATGCAGACTGGCAGAGGAAATGGGCTGTAAGCTTGTGTACAATGAGCCGCTGAAAAAATATACTACCTTTAAGGTGGGCGGCGAGTGCAGCTGTATCATCAAGCCCAAAGGTGCTACGGATTGCGGGGCGCTTGCGGCAGAGCTTAAAAAAGAAGGGGAGCCTTTTTTTATTCTGGGAAAGGGCTCGAACGTTATCGCTGACGACGACGGCTATAAGGGGACTATACTGCTTATCGGCGAGGATATGGCTGAAATAGCTGTCAGTGGAAATATCGTCACCGCGGGAGCGGGAGCTTCTCTTATCTCGGTGTGCAAAAGGGCGCTGGATAATAGTCTTGCGGGAATGGAATTTGCTTATGGGATTCCCGGAACTGTGGGCGGCGGAGTGTATATGAACGCAGGAGCCTATGGCGGCGAAATAAAGGATATCCTGAAATACGCTGAGGCTGTGGACAGGGAGACAGGCGAAGTAAGACGCTTTACTGCCCAAGAGGCACAGCTTTCCTATCGGAAGAGCATATTCATGGATAACGGATATATCATCACCTCGGCAGTGTTTGAGCTCTCTCAGGGGGACCCTAAACAGATACAAACCAAAATGAACGAGCTTATGGAAAAGCGTATCTCCAAGCAGCCTCTGGATTTCCCCAGCGCAGGCAGCACCTTCAAGCGCCCCGAAGGAAGCTTTGCTTCTCTGCTGATAGACCAGTGCGGACTTAAGGGCTTATCCGTGGGCGGAGCACAGGTCAGCACAAAGCACAGCGGATTTGTCATCAACACCGGAAACGCCACATCGGCGGATATTTTCGCCCTTATTGAAAAGGTGAAGAAAATTGTTTTTGAAAAGACGGGATACAGACTTGAATGTGAGCCTGTGATATTAAAATAAGGGGGACTTACCATGAAATTTCTTATCGTAACGGGACTTAGCGGCGCAGGTAAATCGGGTGCTGTCAATGTTCTGGAGGATATGGGCTTTTACTGCATCGACAATATCCCGCCCCAGCTTATCCCCAAGTTTGCGGACCTCTGCGAGCATTCCAACGGACAGATGAAAAAGGTGGCAATAGTTACCGATATCCGCGGCGGAGACCTGTTCCTTGATTTTGACAACAGCTTCGATTATCTGAAAAATCAGAGCAATCTCGATGTGAGTGTGCTGTTTCTCGATGCAAGCGATGAGACACTTATCAGCCGATATAAGGAAACAAGAAGAAAGCACCCTCTCGACGAGCAGGCGCACGGCAGCCTTGAAGCAGCTATCTCCATGGAGAGAAAGGCCCTTGAAACAGTCCGCGAAAAGGCGGATTATTATCTTGACACCACCGATTTTTCCATGGCACAGCTTCGGGAAAATCTGACGTCGCTGTTTATGGAAAATCCCGGCGAAAGCATGATAGTCAAGGTGATGTCCTTTGGATTTAAGTACGGCTCTCTCCGTGAGGCGGATATTGTCCTTGATGTGCGCTGTCTGCCCAATCCCTACTATATCCCTGAGCTGAAATATCACACTGGACAGGAGGCCTGCGTGAGGGATTATGTTATGCAGTTCGACCAGTCGGTGGAGCTTGAAAGGAAGCTTCGGGAGCTCTTCGATTTTCTCATTCCGCTGTACATACACGAGGGAAAAACTCAGCTTGTCATAGGCTTCGGCTGCACAGGCGGAAAGCACAGGAGCGTTACCTTCGCAGAGCGTACCTACGAATATCTGACCGAAAAGGGTCTTAAGACAAGACTTTGCCACAGAGATATCAATAAAGGAAAATAGAAATATGTCTTTTTCATCAACAGTCAAAAATGAAATAGCTGCTTCGGTCACGGGACACGACCAGAAATATGCCTGCTTTTACGGAATGATACTTTTCTGCAGGCATTTTGCGCCCGATAATATCGTATTTCAGACCGAAAACGATATTACCGCGGAAATGTTCTGCACTCTGGCGGATCATGTTATCGGCAGAAAGGGCGTCACTGAGACCACTGACAGCCGAAAAAAGGACGGAGTTACTCTGCATCAGATATCCATCGGAAGGACCGAGGACAGAGAAGAGCTTATCTATAAATATCACATCTACAGCCGCACCGTCATTCACAGCATTCAGGACGATATCATCACCGAGAACAATGTTCATGCCTTTCTGGGCGGAGCATTCCTGTCCTGTGGCAGCATGATTGAGCCTATCAAGGAATATCATCTGGAATTTGTGGTGCCCTTTCCTGAGCTTGCCTATGAGATGCTGGAGCTGCTGGAAAACGTGGGGATTCATGCAAAGATAGCCGAGCGCAAAACCGACAGGATTATCTATCTTAAGGACAGCGAGGCGATAGAGGATATCCTCACCCTCATGGGAGCGCCGAAATCTTCCATAGAGCTTATGAACATCAAGATACTTAAGGATATCCGCAACAAGACCAACCGCATCACCAACTGCGACAACGCCAATATCGAGCGCACTCTGAAGGCCTCCGAGCGGCAGATAGAGGATATCGAATACATCGAGCGGACGGTGGGGCTTGAGTATCTTTCCCCCGACCTGCAGAACGCTGCCGAGGTCAGACTGGACAATCCAGAGGTGTCTCTTAAGGACTTAGGCGAAATGCTGGATAAGCCCCTGGGACGTTCGGGAGTGAATCATCGGCTGAAAAAAATATCGGAAATTGCAAACAGTCTGCGTGAGGAACGGGGAGAGTAAGCTATGTCGGATTTTGTACATCTTCATCTTCACACCGAATACAGCCTTTTGGACGGAGCCTGCCGATTAAAGGATATCACAGACCATGCTATTGAGCTGGGACAGAAGGCTGTGGCTGTGACCGACCATGGCGTGATGTTTGCTGCTGTGGACTTTTACAAGCTCTGCATCGAAAAGGGGATAAAGCCCATAATCGGCTGCGAGGTCTATGTGGCGCGGCGAACTCGCTTTGACTGCGTGCATCAGCTGGACAGCCGACCTTATCATCTGATACTGCTTTGCAAAAACAATGAGGGCTATAAAAATCTGATAAAAATGGTGTCTCTCGGCTATACCGAGGGATTTTATTCAAAGCCGCGAGTGGACCTTGAGCTGCTCCGTCAGTACAGCGGCGGGCTTATCGCCCTTTCGGGATGCATGGCAGGAGAGGTGGCGCGGAAAATATCCGAGGGAGACTTCGACGGCGCAAAGGAAACGGCTTTATTGTACCGCAGCATTTTCGGAGAGGATAACTATTTTCTTGAGATACAGAACCACAAAACTCCCGAGGATCTGCGGCTTCTTGCACAGCTTTACAAGCTTTCTGCGGAGACGGGTATCCCCCTTGCTGCAACTAACGACGTTCACTATGTCCGCAGAGAGAATGCGAAAATTCAGCGTGTGCTGCTGGCGATACAGACAAACTCAACACTGAACGAAAAGAATCCGCTGGATTTTCCCAACGATGAGTTTTACATGAAATCCGAAGAGGAAATGCTATCCCTGTTCAAGGGGCATGAGGAAGCAGTGCATGTTACGGGAAATATCGCCGAACGCTGCAATGTGGAGTTTGAGTTCGGAAAGATAAAGCTGCCTCGATATGATCTTACTCCTGAGCTGCGGGCAATATATCCCGATAACAAGGAATATTTCCGCGCCCTCTGCATTGAGGGCATGAAGAAGCGGTACGGGGAAAGTCCCTCGTCGGAAGTGACCGAACGGCTTGAATACGAGCTTTCCGTCATTATCAAAATGGGCTACACGGACTACTACCTTATCGTCTGGGATTTTGTAAGCTTCGCTAAGCGCAGCGGTATCCCCGTAGGTCCGGGAAGAGGCTCGGGAGCGGGAAGCATTGCGGCGTACTGCATCGGCATAACCGACATTGACCCGCTGAAATATAATCTTCTCTTCGAGAGATTTTTAAATCCTGAGAGAGTCTCCATGCCCGACTTTGATATCGACTTCTGCTATGAAGGGCGTCAGAGGGTCATCGACTATGTTATAGACCGCTATGGCGAGGACAGGGTCTCGCAGATAGTTACATTCGGTACAATGGCTGCAAGAGCGGCAGTCCGCGACGTGGCACGGGTAATGGGGCTGCCATACAAAACGGGCGACGATGTGGCAAAGCTTATCCCCCAGGAGCTCCACATCACGCTGGATAAGGCAATGGAGCAGTCGGCGGAGCTTCGGGAGCTATACTCCTCTGATAGAACGGTCCACGAGCTTATCGACACGTCCAGAAGCATCGAGGGCATGCCGAGGAATACCTCTACTCATGCAGCGGGAGTGCTTATCTCGGACGCGCCTGTTATGGAGTATGTTCCCCTTGTAAAGAAGGACGGAGTGGTCGCAGCGCAGTATACCATGACTGCACTGGAGCAGCTGGGACTGCTCAAAATGGATTTTCTTGGACTTCGGAATCTCACCATAATACGCAATACCTGCAATTATGTCCGCAGAAAATACCCCGATTTTGATATAAACAAGGTCCCCACGGACGACAGGGAAACCTTTGACATGCTGTCGGCGGGGAATACGCTGGGAGTGTTCCAGTTTGAAAGTGCGGGAATGAAGAGCATGCTCATGAGGCTTCGTCCTGAGGGCATAGAGGACCTTATCGCGGCGTTGTCACTGTATCGTCCGGGGCCAATGGACAGCATACCGCGGTATATCGAGAATCGTCGGAATCCCGAAAAAATTGTGTACAAGCACCCGCTTTTAAAGCCTATCCTGGAAGTGACCTATGGCTGTATCGTCTATCAGGAGCAGGTTATGGAGATATGCCGCACTCTTGCAGGATATTCCTATGGAAGAGCTGACCTTGTCCGTCGTGCGATGGCAAAGAAAAAGCACGATGTTATGGAAAAGGAACGGGAATTTTTCGTGGAGGGCTGTCTGAAAAACAACATCTCCGCTGATATTGCAAACAGTATTTTTGATGAAATGGCAGGCTTTGCGTCCTATGCGTTCAATAAATCCCATGCGGCGGCGTATTCCTATGTGGCGTATCAGACAGCCTATCTGAAACGGCACTTCTACAAGGAATACATGGCTGCGCTGATGACCGCCAACGAGGGTGGGCATCTGGGAGATTATATCGCCGACTGCATGGCTAACGGGATAAAGATACTTCGCCCAGATTTAAACGAAAGCGGCGCAGGCTTTACTCCTGTTGAGGAGGGTATCAGATTTTCTCTGACTGCGGCGAAAAACGTGGGAGAGGGTCTTGTCCGCGCAATAGCTGCGGAGCGTGAACGTGGCGGGATATTCAGATCCCCCGAGGACCTCTGCCTGCGCATGAAGGGCTCGGATATGAATCGCCGGGCCTGTGAAAGCCTGATAAAATGCGGAGCTATGGACTGCTTCGGGTATAACAGGCGGCAGCTGCTGCTGAATTTTGACCGCATCTTTGAGCTAACTGCCGAATCCGCACGGATGAACGTGGAGGGACAGCTGGATTTCTTTGGCAGCAGCCGGGAGGAAGCTGTTACAATTCCTCCCATGGAGGAATTTCCTCTTGAAGAGCTGCTTGCAATGGAAAAGGATATCCTTGGCATGTACATTTCGGGGGACCCCTTGGATAAGTACGATGTTTTTGTCAAGGCATTAAAGCTTCAGCCGCTGTCCTCCTTTGAGGGCAAGACGGAAAATTATCCCGTAATGGCGATATGCACCGTATCGTCAGTAAGGGGACATGTTACGGCAAAGGGCGCAAAAATGGCCTTTGTCGTCATATCGGACAAGCTTTCCGAAATGGAGCTGATAGTCTTTCCGCAGGTGTACTTAGTATCGGAGAGATATCTGCGCGAGGGTGAGATAGTCGTCATCAGTGGACATGTTTCCCGAAACTCAGATAACGGCGTGAAGCTCATCGCAGAGGGGATAATGCCCGCGGATAGCTTTGAAAACGGACTGAAAACCGACAGAAGCTATACTCTGTTCATACGCTGCAAAAGCACCGATAAGGAGCTTGTAAATAAGCTGACCGATATTTGTATGAGGTATTCGGGCGCAAGCGGAGTGGTTTTCTATTTTGAGGATCTGAAGAAAAAGACCTCCAGCAGAAGAATAACCGGAGTTTCCATAACAAGGGAGCTGCTGACCGAGCTGACGGAAAATGCGGGTACCGAAAACATTGCAATAAAGAAAAAATAGAAAACTGTGCAGAAGCTTTATTTTGGCTTCTGCACAGTTTTTTTGTACTTTTTATAAATTTACTTTTATAGGTTATCTTGCGATCTTGTTTCCACACTCGCTGCAGAACTTAGCGGACTCGCTCATTATCTTAGCTCCGCACTGGTCGCAGAACTTCATCTTTATCGGCTTAGCCGAAGACGGAGCGGGTGCTGGCTGAGGAGCAGGCTTGGGAGCTTCTGCGGGTTTTGGAATTTCCACAGGCTTGGGAGCCTCTGCAGGCTTAGGAGTTTCCACAGGCTTGGGAGCTTCTACAGCCTTGGGTACCTCAACAGGCTTAGCTTCATTACCAGTGATGGGCTTGATAGGCTTGATATCCTTTATTTCAGCATCCTTGGATATAGGAGCTGTTGTTTCAATGTGCTTGATAGGCTTGATGTCTACGCTCACATCAACAGGCACCTCCACAGGCTTGGCAGCAGGCTGAGTGGGAGTTTCCACAGGCTTGGGAGCAGGTGCTGCTTCTGCGGGTTTGGGAGCCTTTGCAGGTTCCGCAGCCGGAATCGGAGCATCAGCTGTGATATCCATGAAGGAATCATTTCTTGCAGCGTTTGCCTCCAGGTCTTTTCTGCGTTCCTCAGCGCGGGCACTCTGAATGTAGGTCAGCAGCTTGTTGAGTACAACAGCTGTGCCTTCGATAGCTGCGCCCTTAAGTCCGATAGGAAGATCGGTAGATGTTCCGTTCTTCTCTTCCAGCTTAAGAGAACCGCCTCCGATAAGTGCCTTCTTGCCGACGAAACGATCGATGTCATCCACCGACTTCTTGGAAATCAGACCGTTTTTATTGCGGCAGAATACGTACTCCAGTGTAAAGATGAAGCCCTCGTTGGGATTGCCCTGAGTTACTGTATGGAGCAGCACAGGAAGATCAAACTGTCCCATTTTTGCGAAGCTGTTCTGCATTTTGAGAGCAGTGCTGTCGAATGTGGGAGAATCTCCTGTAATTACGTGGCTCTGATTGATAGAGGCTTCGAGCATATCGGCTGAGAGCTTAGTGGTATAGGAATCTCTCTCCGCCTTTTTGCTGCTGAGAATGTGGTTCTCGCAGGTGGAGATGTGGCGTTTTTTAGCCTCCTCGTCGATATCCATTTCGCGTACCTGAGCGATTATCTTAAGAGTTTCGCTCTTGGTCAGGGTGCCGAGATTGCGGCAAACCTGTTCAACGCGCTTGTCGTCCACTTCGCGGATCTTCTTGCGGACGATGCCGTCATAGCGCTTTTTGAGGTCGTCGGGGCAGCCGTTGCCGTAATCTGCGATCTTCTTGCAGATATCCAGAAGAGCTGACTTGTTAAGTCCGCCGAGATTTTCGGTGAGCTTTGAAAGATCCTTGATATACAGCTGGTTAGCTGCGTCGTTGAGCTTCTTGATATAGGGCTGAGCATTTTTGTTCTTGAAGCCCTTATCCTCAATAGTGTTGAGTATCGACGTGATCTGTTCGATTTTAAGCTCAGGGATATTTCCGCAGAGCTTATTAAGCTCGTCGTTTTCGAGCTTGTCGTAGCGGGTGTCGATAAGTCCCAGCATCTCGGTATATTTTGCGGGTTCAAGAGTAGGCTTGCGCTTTTCGAGCTCCTCGCTGAATTTGTCCAGAGACTCGAAGTTCATGGTGCTGACAGAGGACATCATCTTGTCAAATTCTTCCTTGTCAAGCTTCTTAAGGCGGGTATCTATCTTGTCGATATACTGCTTGCCCTGTTCCTTGTACTCGGGAGTATCGGTGATCTTGAGCTTGATCTCCAGCAGCTTATCCTTGTTAGCGGAATCGACATTCTTGCAGAGATTCTGGAGCTCGGTCTTGATAAGTGCATTTTCGCGCTCTTCTATCTGAGCGATGTACTTTGCAGACAGATCCTTATCGAAATCGTCGCTCTTAAGAGCTTCCTTAAGCTTGGAAAGCTCGGGACGGGGAGTGGATGGGATATTTCTGCAGAGGTTTTCCATTTCCGCCTTCATCAGAGAAATTTCCTTTGCGCGAATCTTCTCGATAAAGGGAGCGGAGATCTCCTTGGAATACTTTTCGTTTATATCTGCGGTAAGCTTTACAAGCTCGTTCTTCTTAAGCTTATCGACATTCTTGGTAAGCTCGGTGAGCTCTGCCTTGTCGATATCCGCTTCTCTGGCCTTGATCTTTTCGAAATACTTGGCGGTGTAATCCTTGCTGTACTTCTCGTCGGATATCTTTTCGGAGAGACTCTTAAGAGCAGCTCTGTCCATCTTTTCGATATCCTTGCAGGCTTCGTCCACCTCGATATTGTCCAGCTGGAGGTTTCTGTCCTTTATCTTGGCCATATACTCTGCGGTATAATCCTTGTTGTACTTGGGATCAGCAAGCTTTTCGGACAGCTTTTTCAGATCGTCCCGCTTCATTGTGGGGATACCCTTGCAAAGCTCTGCAAGCTCAGCCTTCTCGATTTCGACCTTTCTCGCCTTGATCTTGTCAAAATAAGGCGCGGTGTACTCTGGGTTGAACTTAGCATCGGACAAGGTCTCGGACAGCTTTTTCAGGTCGTCTTCCTTCATTGAGGAAATATCCTTGCAAAGCTCGGCAATTTCCTCCTTTTCGGCTGCTATTTCCCTTTCCTTTATTTTGTCGAAATAAGGTGCGGTAAATTCGGAGTTGTACTTGGGGTCGGACAGTGTCTCGGACAGCTTTTTCAGCTCGGGGCGCTTCATTGTGGGGATATCCTTGCAAAGCTCTGCGATTTCCTGCTTTTCGAGCTCGGTCTCGCGGCTTATGATATCCGCCGAATATTTGTCGGTGATCTCTGCGGGATATTTTCCGCCTGTAAATTCAGCCTTTATTGCAGCAAGAGCCTCCTTATCCATAGTGGAAATGGTCTTGCATCTGTTTTCAAATTCCTCGTAACGGAGAGCGGTCTCGCGCTCTGCGATGCGGTTGATGTAGGGGTCGGTAAGCTCAGTGGCATACTTGCCGGAATTGATGATCTCGCGGAGCTTGTCTAGCTCCTCCTTGGAAGCGGAGGAAACCTTTCCGAATACCTCGCGGACCTCCTTGCGGTCGCACTCTGCAGTAAGAGCGGATATTCTGTTGAGATAGCGGGCAGAAACTGCGGAGGGATAACCCTTCTCCTCCACCTTTTTGCGCAGCTCTGCAAGCTTTGCCTTGTCGAAGGCTTCCATTCCTGCGCAGAGAGCATCCAGGTCCTTTCTCGCAAGAGCGTTCTTTGCAGCGTCTGCCTTGCGGAGGAAGTGCTTTTTCAGCATATCACAGTATCTGTCGGAATCGGTCTCCTTGACAAGAGCATCTATCTCGTCAGCGGATTTCTTGGCGAGGTCCTTATATTTTTCAGTAAGCTCGTCTGCCTGAGCGGAGATGATCCTGTCCTCGGCAGCGGATATGTAGGGCTTCTTAACGGTATCGTCGTACTCTGCAGCCTTAAGCTTTTCACACAGTGCCTTAGCCTCGTCCAGCTTCATCAGCGGCAGAGAGAGTGTGAGCTGCTTAAGCTCGCTGTCCTCTGCGGAGTTTTCCGCAAGCTTTACCTTTACGAGATATTTAGCCTTGGTCTTGTCGTCAGCGGTGGTGTTGAATATGTTCTTTTTTAGCTGTTTCAGCTCTTCTCTGTTAAGCGCCGAAAGGTCTATGCAGAGCTCGGCCAGCTTTGCCTCGTTTTCAACAGCCTTCTTCATCTCCTCGGCGGAGTCAAACACAGTCCCGTTGAAGGTCCTGGATTTCTTGTCCTCCTCGTCGATGTATTTTTTAAGATTAACAGACGCAGGGCAGTCGGTAAAGTGATATTTTTCAGCTGCTGCTTCAAGCTCCTCATAGATAAGCTTTGCCTTCGGGAAGCCGCATACATAGTCACCCTTTTCACCGATAGCGTCAGCGGGGATGTACAGCTTTGTCAGATGAGTATTCAGCTCATCGTCGGAGTAAGATGCCTTGCTCCCGAACCAGAATTCCTCTGCCTCAGAGATATCGTCAGCCTTATTGCTGAAATTAGCATAAAGCAGCTTGAATACTGCTCTGTCGGCGGGCTTTTCCGAAAGCAGCTCCACTGTCTTTGAAAGCAGCTCGTCCTTAGTGAGAGAGGATGTTTCGATGCTGCGGAGCTTTTCATTGTACTCAGATGCTGCCGAGCCGTTGTCTGCAGATATCTTTCCCTTTGCAGCAAACGCCGCAACAAGCGCAGCCTTAGCCGCAGCAAGCTCGTCGTCGATAGTATGCTCAGCGGGGAACTTTTTCACTTCAGCGTCATAGAAATTGTTCCGGAATTCTGCGCCGTTCATTTCGATGCCGTTCTTGTTCAGCACCGAAACTAAGAATTTAATGGAATAACCCACTGCAGTCATGCCCATGCCGATAGCCTTCAGCAGGGGAGCTACCTCGTCCATTTTTGCTTTAAGCTCTGCTATGACAGACAGTGAATTGTTCAGCACAGCTGTCCTTGCGCAGTCTGCCGAGACCTTTGCGGAGGCTTCTCCGACAGTGAGGGTATGCTCTGTTATCTCGGAGATGACGGGGAATTTTTCAAGCTTTTCAGCAGAAAAATCGTCCAGACATGTAGATAGATCCTCAAAGGAAATGGAAACGGGAGCTTCAAGGGTGCCCTGCTTCCAGAAAGCCTCATTTATGATCTTCTTGACCTTCATTTTCTGATTTGTGAGAGGAGTAACTGGAGCGTAGGGCTTGTTGTGCTCCTTCATGTACTGTTCGCTGACAATTATCTGATCGTGCTTTCCGTCGATCATCCAGTCGTGGGCGATAAAGGTGGTTTTAAACAGCAGATCAGACAGGAAGATGTGCTCATTAGACGCAGCGATCTCCCTTGCTTTTGCGATATTGAAAGGCATCCAGCCTGTTTCTCCGTCCTCGGACATAAGCATCATATCCGATAAACGGCAGATAGTAGCGTCATTGCTTTTGGCTTCCTCATCGGAGGCGGGGGCATAGATAAGTCCTTTTGTCAAAGGATGACAAAACAGCTCGCCCTCGGGGAGATATTTTTCCATAAATTCATCCCTGAATGCGGTGCAGTGTTCCCTGAATTTTCCGTAATCGTTTATGATTTCCATTGAAAGCTCATTCCTTTCTGCTGATTACGATAAGTAATATAGTGATCGGCGGAGAGGTCCGCACATTTAATCAATATAATTATACCAAAATATATCAGCTATGTCAACAGTTTTCGTCGATTTTGAAGGGTAAAAACTGTATAAATAATACAGAAAAATTTTGTATATTTTAAATTACGGTAGAGTTCAGGCTTTTATGCTGCTAAGCGGCAAAGTTCGGAAAATCCTTTCGGCGGGGGTTGTAATCCTTTGTGAAATATGTTAAAATAATAATAACCGAGTTTTGCCGGAAAATATCACCACGAAAGGAAATGGATATGAGAGAAAGTCTGCTGACTATACCTATCAGTGAAATTATGGACCCACGTGAGGGCTGCCCTGTCTGCCGTATGAGGGACATGCTGGAATCTCGCACGGTGGAATATATAATGGGCGCTGCCATGATGGAGCCTGACGTTCGCATCGAGACAAATCGTGCAGGCTTCTGCCACACCCATCTTACCCAGATGATGAAGCAGAAGAATCGCCTGTCACTGGCGCTTATGCTCCAGACCCACCTTGAGACCACAGACCGAGAGCTTTTTTCACGGAAGAAGCTTTTCGAGCCCAAGACCGCCCGCAGACAGAAGCTGTCGAAGATAAACGAAAGCTGCTTTGTCTGCGAGAAGATAGACTGGGGCATGGAACGGCTGATGAAGACCTTCTTTGAGATGTATGGCCATGAGGATTTTCGAAAACTGCTTAACGAGCAGGAATACATCTGCCTGCCCCATTATGACCTGCTTTTGAGCCTTGCTCCTGAATATCTGAAAAAGAACGAGCTTGCATCGTTTACTGAGGATATCCGTACCATAACCGAAAGGTATCTCAACTCGCTGTATGAGGACGTTTCCCATTACTGCTCCATGTACGACTATAGAAACACAGGCAAGGACGCTGACTGGGGCAACTCCAAGGATAGCATCGAGCGTTCGGTGAAATTCCTCACCAGTCGCAGCGGAGAATGATACTGTGTAAACGAAACAAGTGTTTTTCTGATTTGCATATTTTTTGGGCCGTTGTTTGGATAAAATGGTGAAATTTGCGGATTATCGGATTTGTAACAGTTTTGTGTCTTGACATAAATGCCGAAAAATGTTACTATTATATAAAAGTATTTGCTTTAATATATGAAATGACTGAACAGAAAGATAGAATAGGGAAGAGATAACAAATCGAAAGGAATGGTAGCTAATGAATCATAAAGGCTTGATCCGCTGTGTGGCTGCTGCCGCGATGTCGCTGTTCATATGCGCTTCGGCGGGTGTTGCTGCTTCTGCGGATTCAACGGGATATACGTTCGGAACTGCTGAGGTGACAGCTCTGACAGCATCATCGGGAGGAACCTTTGATATACCTGTATCAAAGCTCACACTGGCTCACGACGGACAGTACCGGATAGTCCCAGATGCTTCGGACAGCAGTCTTACATTTACATATCACAGCAGTAAAAGCTCTGTTGCCAAGGTCTCGAACAAGGGACTGATAGTGGCAGTGAGTCCCGGAAAAGCTACGGTAACCTGCACGGCGTCCGACGGTACCAGCAAAAAGGTATCGGTCACTGTTGCAAAAGAGGGGGAGGATAATTTCCCGACTGCTGTGTACTATACCGAGAGCCAGTGCAATATTCTGACTGGCGAGACCTATCGTCCCACAGCAAAGGTCACTCCTAAGGGCTGCACCTACACGGTGAGCTATTATTCGGACGATACGTCAGTGGCAACCGCAGACAGCTCAGGCAATATAACGGCTGTGTCTCCGGGAATATGCAACGTGACCATAACCACCAGCAATGGCTGTTCGTCGACCGTTGCAGTCATTGTTTCGGACGAGCCCGTTCCTGCCGCATATGTGGAATACGAGGACGACAGCATCAGCCTGAATGTGGGTGACAAGGTACGTCCTGCTGTTTCGGCATTTCCTGATGATAATATGAAATTTTCCTCGGCGGATACGTCGGTGGCGAAGGTCTCCGTCAAGGGAACTATCCTGGGCGTTTCGGAGGGAGTTACAGAAATAACCGCTTCCAACGGCATAAGCTATGACACGATAACCGTATCGGTAGGAGATGTTTCTCAGCCCGAGGACGACACATATATATATGATGAAAACGGAAATCTTCTTCCGACGAGAGTGGAATATGAGCACGGGTCCGATTCTGTGGAGATAGGCAGCAAGCTTTCTCCGTCCATAAAGGTCTACCCGAAGGGCGCAGTCACCAGCTTCAAATTCCATTCCAGCGATACCGGCGTTGCCAAGGTATCCTCCAAGGGAACTGTTCTCGGAGTGGGAGAGGGCACCTGCGAGATTTATGTCAAGACCGATAACGGCTGCATGGCCTCCTTTACGGTGACCGTATTCAGGGAGCGGTTCTCCGGCATCGACGTTTCAAAGTGGAACGGAGATATCGACTGGGAGACAGTAAGTCAGAATCCCGACGTTGATTTTGTTATGATAAGGGCTTCCTATGGCACCGAGACCGAGGATATCCGTCTTGTACAGAACGTTGCAGGCTGCGAGGCTTATAATATCCCGTATGGCTTCTATCACTATATGTACGCAAAAAGCGTGGAGGAAGCACTTATCGAGGCGGATTTCTTCCTTAAGACCGTCCGTCCCTATAACCCCACCTATCCGCTGGTGCTGGATATCGAGGAATCCTACTACAAGACCATGACCAAGGAAGAGGTCACGGACATTGTCTGTGCCTTCATGGAAAAGGTGGAGAATGCAGGCTACTATGCGATGATATATAGCTATGCGTCCTTCTTCGGCGACAGTCTTATCTATGACCGCGTGAAGATATACGATAACTGGGTGGCATGCTGGGGAGACCAGGAAAGACTCAGCAGCAACTTCTCCTATTCCTATGGAATGTGGCAGTACAGTGAAACGGGCAGAATGGACGGTATCCCCGAGGACGTGGACCTGAATTACAGCTACAAGAATTATCCCTATATCATCAATAAGTACGGCCTGACGGGCTATAACAATCTGGGAGATGCTCCCGAGGATGACGATGACATTAGCTGGTATACGGAAGTATACGAAGTGACAGAGTAAATGATAATTATTATGCCGCTCGGTATGGGCGGCATAATTTGGATAAGGGGAACACTATGTATTATTACACAAAGGAATGGTATCTGAGGTCGAAATGCACGGGGCTGTATCTGAATCTGCAGACCTGCACCGAGGAGGAAGCCCGCTCTGCAGAATATTACGAAAAGCAGCTTGCCATGTATGCCGAGGAGATACGCTTTGAATGTGAGCAGATAAAGAACACCTCCTACGACGTTTTTGCAGAGGACCGCACCGAGCCCGAGGAATTTCTCAGAGAGGAATTCAGGCGGCGGATAGCGGAAAATAACCCTGATGAGGCGGATTTTATCGCAGCAAAGCGGCTGTCCGAAAGGATAGCTGCGGTGAAGCTTGCCCTGCCTGGGGAAATATTGTCGGAGATACCCGATATACGCATATTTGCTCTGAATCGTGCAGATAATAAGACGGCGGAGCTGATAACGTCCTATTCGGAGGAATGCCGCCGCTTTATGCAGGAAACAGACTTCCGCTTCGAGGAGGAATATCCTGCAAGAACAGAGCCTATCCCGGACGAGCTTTGGGAGGAGTACGGCTTTGCGGGGGGCAGTATCAGAAAGGTCATACGCAGCGGCAGGGATATCACCATGCTAATAGATAATGCGGGGAGCGGCTCTGATGTGACTGCGATGCATCTGAAGGACGCAGATGTGGAGCGCCTGGACGACGGTCTAGAGGATTCCCTCTGGATTGCAAACGAAATGTATCTGACAAACGGTGAGTACGAGCTCTGTGCTCTTTGCAGAAAAGGCAGTGAGTTTCCGGAATTTATCCTTCATACGAAGGATGTCTCCTTTGACTTTGACAGATAATTGAAAGTATTATCTGACTTTTTTGTGCAATTATACAAACATTGTCGGTATCTATTGACAAATTCTACAGCGGGTGATATAATAATTAAGTCATGTTAAGATGATTATTATCTTATCGGCATGATTTATGTGCTATTAGCTCAGTCGGCAGAGCATTTGACTTTTAATCAAAGGGTCTGGGGTTCGAATCCCCAATAGCACACTCGATTGAGTCTCCCGTGAACTTGGTTTGCGGGGGATTTTTTATTTTTATGAAAAGTATTGACAAAACTATACTGATTTGGTATAATTAAAATATAGAATAATCCTGCGCTATCTGCGCATAATAGCTTTGAAAAACTACCGAAAGGAATGATAAAAATGTCGGAAATTATCGGAAGAAATGAATTTGAGGAAAAGGTGCTCGGAGCGGAGAAAATCGTCATTGCGGATTTCTTTTCCGAGACCTGCGGACCCTGCAGAAGAATGGCTCCCGTTCTCGATGAGATAGCCGAGGAAAACGGGGACGAGCTGTCGGTGGTCAAGATAAGCATAAACAGCGACCCTGACCTTGCAATAGAATACGGGGTGCAGTACGTTCCCACCATGATTTTTTTCAGAAACGGCAAGGAGCTTGACCGTATCGTGGGTGCTGTGGGCAAAAACGAGCTGCTCGAAACGGTGAAGAAGCTGTGAAATATGGCGCTGCGGCTATTGACAAATCGCGGCAGATGTGGTATAATTAATAAAATAGAGAAAAATTCACTTGGAACGAGGAATCACTTTTTTATATGGCACAGCTTATCTATGACGAAAGCGGAAGACTTTTGTTCACGGAGGAGATGCGGCGCGAATATACCATACTTATCCCGCAGATGCTTCCCATTCATTTTACTTTGCTTGAACGAATCCTGAATAATAACGGCTATAAGGTCGAGCTTTTAAAGACCACTGGTCGTCCTATCGTTGATGAAGGTCTCCGCGACGTTCATAACGATACCTGCTATCCTGCCCTGCTTGTTATCGGGCAGATGATAAATGCGCTTAAATCCGGAAAGTACGACGTCCACAAGACTGCTCTGATGATTACTCAGACAGGCGGTGGCTGCCGTGCTTCCAACTATATAAATCTGCTGAGAAAGGCTCTTATCAAGAACGGACTGGAATTTGTTCCCGTGGTGTCGCTGAATACCTCGGGAATGGAGAAAAATCCGGGCTTCAAGCTGACGCTTCCGCTGCTGCTGGAGATGGGTACGGCTATCTGCTATGCCGATCTTATCATGCTGGCAGCCAATCAGGTGCGCCCCTATGAGGTCAACAAGGGCGACACCGACAGGCTCATTAAAGAATGGGTTGAAAAGCTTGTGGCTATCAACGTTCCGATAAACGGCTTCTATGCACGTTCGGTGGATATACTCCGCAGCTTCGAGGCGATACCTTATCGTAAGGAAGAGCGTATACGCGTGGGAATAGTCGGCGAGATATACATAAAATATGCTCCGCTGGGAAACAACAAGCTGGAGGAATTCCTGCAGGACGAGGGCTGCGAGGTGGTAGTTCCGGGACTGTTGGATTTTATCCTGTTCATGTGCGATCATCATATGGTGGATTATCGGCTGTATCATGTGCGGCATGTAAAGGCTATGGCGTCGGGAGCTATCAAGAAATTCCTGATAATGATGCAGAACAAGATGATAAAGGCTGTGGAGCAGACAAGGTTTCGTCCGCCGTCCAAATTTGAGGAGACCAAGGAAAATGCAATGCCCTATGTGTCCGAGGCGAACAAAATGGGCGAAGGGTGGCTTCTCACCGCGGAAATGGTGGAGCTTATCAATTCCGGCACAAAGAATATCGTTTGTGCGCAGCCCTTTGGCTGTCTGCCGAA
>CAMEYZ010000007.1 GCA_945947715.1 uncultured Clostridia bacterium
AAAAAAACCGTGGTCGGGAATTATTCATAGAATATCATCTGCATATTCACAAAAAATATATATAAATAAAGTATAATAAAATAGAATAATTTGAAAATTTTAGCTCGCCGTCAGCAGGCTGTTTGCTTATTCTGCCGCAAAGACGAGGCACGAAAGGAAATAAAAGCATGGAATACATCACCCGCGCAGCAGACGTACATCTTAAATATGTCAAGGAAAAGTATGACGACGAGGGTAGGATCGTGGATTTCGATCTTGATCTGCCCGAGAATTTCAACTATGCATACGATATCATAGATGAGATAGCAAGACTGGAACCCGATCGCAGAGCGTTATTGTGGGTCTCCGAGAATGGCGAGGAAAAAAGCTTTACCTACTCCGATTTGTCAAGGCTTTCCAATAAGGCTGCGAATATGTTCCTTGCTCATGGCGTAAAAAAGGGAGATAAGGTCCTCTGTGTGCTGAAACGTCATTATCAGGTGTACTACACCGTTTTTGCCCTCTGCAAGATAGGCGCGGTGGTCATTCCCGCCACAAATCAGCTGAAAAAGAAGGACCTCACTTATCGCATCGAGAAGAGCGGTGCAAAGTATGTGGTCGCTACTGCAAACGACGGAGTTCCCGAATATTTTGATGCTGCTGTGGCCGAGTGCGGCGGAGTTACTGAAAAGTTCATCGTTAACGGCTTCCGCGGCGGCTGGACCCACTTCGACAGCGAGGTGGATAAGTATCCCGATACCCTTGAAAGAATAGAAAACAATGTGAACGATGATATGCTCATGTTCTTTTCTTCGGGTACAACGGGTAATCCTAAAATGGTAATGCACGGCTATCATTATCCTGCCGCGCATATTTTCACTGCAAAGCACTGGCATAATTTAAATTCCGAAAGCCTTCATCTGTCCATTTCCGACAGCGGCTGGGCGAAGTTTTTCTGGGGGAAGATCTACGGACAGATGGCTCTGGGAGCGACCATGTTCGTGTATGATTTCGACCGCTTCCACCCCGATAAGATACTGAACATTATCCAGAAATATAAGATAACCTCTCTGTGCTGTCCGCCCACGATGCTGCGGTTCTTTATCCGCGAGGATCTGGACGCCTATGACCTGTCCTCGCTGAAATACGCCACCACTGCGGGCGAGGCACTCAATCCCGAGGTGTTCAGCAAGTTTTACGACAGCACGGGACTTAAGCTCATGGAGGGCTTTGGTCAGACCGAAACTATCTGCATCATCGGAAATTTCCCGGGAAATGAGCTGCGGCTTGGTTCAATGGGAAAGGCGAATCCCATGTACGAGGTAGTAATAGTCGATGAAAACGACAATATAGCTCCTGTGGGACAGACTGGCGAGATATGCATACGTCTCAATAATGGTAGGAGCAACTATGGTCTGTTCAAGTGCTACTACGGCAGCACCGACAATACCGGCCGTGCAAAGCGCGACAACATGTACCATACCGGAGATACTGCCTATATGGACGAGGACGGCTATTACTGGTACGTGGGCAGGATAGACGACGTTATCAAGTCGTCGGGCTATCGCATTGGACCCTTTGAGATAGAGAGCATCCTCATGGAGCACCCCGCCGTTTTAGAGGTGGCAGTCACAGGCGTGCCCGACCCTATCAGAGGAACAGTCGTAAAGGCGACAATAGTCCTTACAAATCAATACAAGAACAAGGGTACAGAAAAGCTTGTTAGAGAGCTCCAGGATTATGTGAAGAACACCACAGCTCCCTATAAATACCCCAGAATAATCGAATTTGTGGACGAGCTCCCTAAGACCTTCAGCGGAAAGATACGCCGCGCAGAGATACGCGAGAGAGACAAAAAGGCTCTGGAAAATAAGTGATACAATAAAAAAATAAGGCGTACAGCATTCACATCAAGCTGTACGCCTTATTATATTACAAATCCTTATTAAGTACCGTTTTAAACTTGTCAAAGAATTTTGAGCGTTTGTTGTACTTGTCGTCGCTGACGGAATCGTCGAAGGCCTTCAGCAGCTCCTTCTGCTTGCTGTTGAGTCCCTTGGGGACCTCGACAACAACCGTAACATACTGGTCGCCGCGTTCGGTGCGGTGAACTCTCTGGACGCCCTTGCCCTTCAAACGGAAGATAGTGCCGGACTGTGTTCCCTCGGGTATCCTAAGGTTGACCTTTCCGTCGATGCAGAGCACCTCAATCTCATCGCCGAGAACAGCCTGGGAGAACTTGATAGGCACCTCAGTGTGGATATCATATCCGTCGCGCTCAAAGAAGGAGTCGGGACGAACTCTGATATTAACGTGGAGATCTCCGTTGGGACCGCCATTTATACCACTGTGGCCGCCGCCGCTGACCTGTAAGGTCTGACCGTCGTTGATGCCTGCGGGAACGGTGACCTCAACAGGCTTTGTAACGTTGATGCGTCCTGCTCCGCGGCACTTGGAACAGGGTGAAGAAATGACCTTTCCCTTTCCGCCGCATCTTGTACAGGGCTTTGCGGAGGAGATCATGCCGAAAGCAGTACGCTGAGTGACCTTGACCTGACCTGCGCCGCGGCAGTCGGGACAGGTATCCACCGATGAACCGGGAGCAGCTCCCGAACCGTTACAGTCGGGACATTTCTCCATGCGCTGTATCTTAAGCTTAAGAGTGGTGCCCTTGCAGGCCTCCATGAAGCTGATAGTGGAATCGGTCTCGATATCCTGACCTCTTCTGGGAGCGTTGGGATTTGAAGATCTGGAGGAGCTTCCGAAGCCGCTTCCAAAGAAGCTGGAGAAGATATCTCCGATATCGCCCATATCGCCGAAGCCTGAAAATCCCGAGAATCCGCCTGCTCCGCCGCCGTATGATGGGTCAACTCCCGCATGGCCGAACTGGTCATAGCGGGACTTTTTATCGGGGTCGCTGAGGACCTCATAAGCCTCGTTGACCTCCTTCATTTTTTCCTCGCAGGTGGCATCATCGGGGTGAAGGTCGGGGTGATATTTTTTTACGCAGGCTCTGTAAGCCTTTTTTATTTCATCGTCCGAGGCGCTCTTCTGTAACCCCAGCACCTCATAATAATCTCTTTTTTCAGCCATAATATAACTCCAATCTGACTAAACACGCAAGCCCTACGGATAAGAAGTATATCCGCAGGGTCGGCATGCTGTACAGTCAGACCGTTATCCGAAACGATCTGACAGTGTATATTACTTATTTTACATCTGTAAAGTCTGCGTCAACGAAATCTCCACCGTTGTCGTTGCTGTCGGAGCTGTCTGCACCGCCTGTTACATCAGGACCTGCTCCAGCGTTAGCTGCGCCGCCGGCTGCCTGGTAAACCTTAGAGGAGAGCTCATAGATAAGCTTCTGGAGCTCTTCAGTCTTAGCCTTCATCTCGGAGGTACTGCCCGAATCGATAGCCTTCTTAAGCTCGTCGATCTTGGACTGGATAGGAGCCTTTTCACTGTCGGATACCTTGTCGCCGAAATCGGAGAGAGCCTTCTCGCACTGGAATACCATGCTTTCAGCCTGGTTCTTGATTTCGACCTCCTCCTTGCGCTTCTTATCCTCTTCTGCGTATCTTTCAGCCTCTTCAACAGCCTTGTTGATATCGTCCTTGGACATGTTGGAGGAGGACTGGATAGTGATGTTCTGCTCCTTGCCTGTGCCCAGGTCCTTAGCGGAAACGTGAACGATCCCGTTGGAGTCGATATCGAAGGTAACCTCGATCTGAGGGATTCCTCTGGGAGCGGGAGCAATGCCGTCCAGTCTGAATACGCCCAGCTCCTTGTTATCCTTGGCAAATTCACGCTCGCCCTGGAGAACACGGATATCAACAGCAGTCTGATTGTCTGCATATGTGGAGAATATCTGGGAGTGCTTTATAGGAATAGCCTTGTTTCTTTCGATCATCTTAGTGCATACGCCGCCTGCGGTCTCGATGCCGAGAGACAGAGGAGTTACATCACGAAGAACAACGCCTGTAACATCGCCCTTTAATACGCCGCCCTGGAGAGCTGCACCGATAGCAACGCACTCGTCGGGGTTGATGCCCTTGAAGGGCTCCTGACCCATGAACTTCTTTACAGCCTCGCTGACTGCGGGGATTCTCGAAGAACCGCCGACCATGAGCACCTTGCTGATGTCGGAGGGCTTCAGACCTGCGTCGGAGAGAGCCTGCTTAACGGGGCCCATTGTAGCCTGTACCAGGTCGGAGGTAAGCTCGTTGAACTTAGCCTGAGTGAGGGTCATTTCAAGATGCTTAGGACCTGTTGCATCTGCGGTGATATAGGGCAGATTGATTGCCGAAGTCGTTGTGGAGGAAAGCTCGATCTTAGACTTTTCAGCAGCTTCCTTAAGTCTCTGCATAGCCATCTTGTCGCCGCTGAGGTCGATGCCCTCTACTCTCTTGAATTCGCTGAGCATCCAGTCGATGATTCTCTGGTCGAAGTCATCGCCGCCCAGGTGATTGTTACCAGCAGTTGCCTGAACATCGGTGATGCCGTCACCCATTTCGATGATAGATACATCGAAGGTACCGCCGCCGAGGTCGTATACCATAACGGTCTGATCCTCTTCCTTGTCGATGCCATAGGAGAACGCAGCAGCTGTAGGCTCGTTGATGATTCTCTTAACATTAAGGCCTGCGATCTGACCAGCGTCCTTAGTTGCCTGACGCTGAGCATCTGTGAAGTATGCGGGAACTGTGATAACAGCTTCGGTAACAGGCTCGCCGATGTAAGCCTCAGCGTCTGCCTTAAGCTTCTGGAGTATCATAGCGGAAATTTCCTGAGGAGTATACTTCTTTCCGTCGATGTCTACCTTATAATCCTCGCCCATGTGTCTCTTGATAGAGGAAATAGTTCTGTCTGCGTTAGTAACAGCCTGACGCTTAGCCACCTGACCTACCAGTCTTTCGCCGGTCTTAGTAAAGCCAACAACGGAGGGAGTAGTTCTTGCACCCTCAGAGTTAGCGATAACGACGGGGCTGCCGCCTTCCATAACTGCTACGCATGAATTAGTTGTACCAAGGTCGATACCAATAATCTTTGACATATAAATCTTCCTTTCGTAATGTGAAGTTGATGCTTATTTTTTTGCGGACAAATATTTACGGATTTGCGACCGAAACCATTGCACAGCGGATAACCTTGCTGCCCAGCTTATAGCCCTTCTGAAACACGTTACATACGGTATTTTCACCGAAGTTTTCGTCCTCTACCTGATTTACCGCATGGTGGACATTGGGGTCGAAGGGACAGTTCAGAGCTTCGATTTCCTCGACGCCCAGCTTTTTGAGGATATCGTTGAACTGATTGAATATCATTTCAACACCCTTTTTGTAAGCCTCGTCGGAGGTTTCAGCAGCCAGTGCTCTTTCGAAGTTGTCAATAACTGAAAGGATCTCGCTTACTGTCCGTGAGGTCGCATCTGCAGCAGCGTCCTGCTTTTCCTTCAGGGAGCGGTTGCGGTAGTTGTAATACTCAGCGTCGAGGCGCTTATATTTTTCCTGTTCATCTGCAAGCTGCTTTTTAAGAGCCTCGATCTCCTCGTCCTTAGGGTCCGTTATTTCCTCGGACACTTCCTCGGCAGTGCTGTCTTCTGCTGTTTCCTCGGAAGCTTCCTCGGTGGCCTCCTCAGCGGGGATATCTTCCTGAGCAGCTTCGGCTGTCAGCTCTTCCTTTTCCTCTTTATCGCTCATCTGTCTTCTCCTTTCACAGATCATCCGAGGGCAATTTACCGAGCTTATCATTCGGCACGTCGTCCGAATCGGAAATTATTTCGGTAATTCTCCCCGTCAGATATTTAATATATGGTATATACTTGGCGTAATCCAGCCGCAGCGGCCCGATTATTCCAAGTGAACCTGCATTTTTACCGTCCTTTTTGATAGGGGACATTATCACGCTTGAATTGTTGACGATGAAATTTCCGTCATCAGCGAACAGTACCTGCAGTCCGCCGAAGCTGTCCTGGAGCAGATCGGAAAGCTCATTTTTCTGTTCGATGAAGCGTATGACCTCGTCGGTGCTGACGTCGGTTCTCGCCAGAAGATTTTTCTCTCCGCTGAGCTTAACGTCATGCTCTCTGAAATCGCTGACCAGATCGCCAACCGCCTTGATAAGGGGCGTCAGGGACATCATATATGCGCCCATTGCCTCGGAGAGCTTTTCAAGCATCTCATCGGAAAGGCTGTCAACGGAGATACCGCTTAGGTTTTCCGAGATGTAGTTCGAGAAATACTCAAGCTGTTCGTTTGACAGATCAAATTCCAGTCGGCAAAGCTTGTTTTTGATGTTACCCGATGAGGTTATCATCAGCAGGACGTACATTCGTTTGCCCGTAGGAACAACCTCCACCTTTGTTATCACCGAGAATTTCGGCGAAACATTGGACGAGACCGCAGCGCAGCTTGTTATCTCAGAAAGCGCCTTTGACGCGGATTCTACCAGTGCGGTCTCGGTAGGTATTTCCACCTCGTCGAGGGCCTTGTCAAGTCGTCTTTTTTCCTCGTCGGTGAGGGTTCTTTCGGGCATCAGCTTTTCGATGTAGAGCTTGAAGCCGCTAAAGGTAGGAATCCTTCCCGCCGACGTATGAGGCTGCACAAGAAACCCAAGTTCCTCAAGAAGAGCCATATCATTTCGGATAGTTGCTGCCGAAACGTTTATATCGGGCATAGCCGCTATTGTCTTTGAACCGACAGGCTCGCCTGTCAGGATATATTCATTAATAACAGCAGCTAAAATTTTCAGCTTTCTGTCATCCGGCATCTGCCTGCCCTCCTTTTTGATAGCACTCTTTAGCGTTATGTGTTAGCACTCTTTCTCTTTGAGTGCTAATTATATTATACACCCCATTTCCGCTTTGTCAAGGGTTTTTTTGAAAAAAAAGAAATTTTCATCAACATTTCACAATATAATGCCATATTTTTGGTCGGTGTTTTAACAATTTACAGGCACAATAGCTTTTAGCGGATAATGAAAAAATACCGTGAGCAAATAATCAAAAAATATCGTCAGCCGCTATTGAAAAAGAAAAATGGATATGATATAATATTATTGTATCTGTAAAAATGCGGTACAGACCGCTTTTGATAAATGGTGTGAAATAAAGAACGGAGCTGACAGAGAATGGATTATTTATACGAGATAGGCAGTACCATAGCCAGTATCCTGCCCATAACCTTTTACGATGTGCTGGATATCATGGTGCTGTCCTATCTGCTGTACAAGTCGATAAATTTTATGAAGGAGACCCGCGCAGGCGGTCTTATCAAGGGTGTTATCGTCATTGCGATAGTGTACCTTCTTGCTATAGCATTACAGATGAAGGCCATGTCCTTCCTGCTGAAAACAGTCATGGAGGTGGGACTTTTTGCCATTATCGTGCTGTTCCAGCCGGAGCTGAGACGTACTCTTGAAAAGCTGGGACATACTAACATGACAAAGATAGCAGGCTTCGGCGGAGATGCCGCAAACGATGCAGTAGCTAAATGGAACACTGCCATAGACGCTATTTGTGAGGCATGCGATGACCTGTCCTCCACCACAACAGGCGCACTTATCGTTATCGAAATGGAGACCAAGCTGGGCGAACAGATAGACAATGGTACCATAATCAACGCAGTTCCCAGCAAGGAGCTTTTCGGTACAATATTCTTTCCGAAAACACCCCTTCACGACGGAGCGGCAATTATCCGAAACGGCATGGTCATCGCTGCGGGCTGCTTCCTGCCAAAGCCTCAGAACGAGGAACGCATAGATAAAAAGCTGGGCTCCCGTCACCGTGCAGCGATAGGCATGAGCGAAAACTCCGATGCTATAATCGTAGTCGTTTCCGAAGAGACGGGCTTCATATCCGTTGCTGAAAACGGCGAGCTGAACAGAGGCTTTGACCGTGACGGACTGAAAAAATATCTCCGTGACAGGATACTCAATGATAAGATCGCAAGAAATCAATCCTCCGGTAAGCCCAAGCAGCCCAAGGTCCGCAAGGCTCCTAAGAACAAATTCAGAAAATCCGAGGACGAGGAATAAAGGAGCGGTTTCAGTTTATGTTAAATATCAATATAAATACACTTAAAACAAAATTCAACAAGCTCATACGTACCGATACCTCTACCAAGCTTCTGTCTATCGGACTGGCGATAATCATATGGTTTGTCATCTCGATAAGCGTTTACCCTACCATAAGTAAGCCCTTGTACAATGTTCCCATAACTATAAACATGGAGGGCACCTATGCCGAGGCAAACTCGCTTCGTGTGCAGCTTTCCGACAGTGAGACCTCCGCCTCCGTGTATATCACCGGCGAGAGACGTCAGATCGGTAATTTCGACTCGGACAGCATATCTCTTAACGTGGATACGTCCACTGTTACAACCCCCGGCGAATATCTGCTCCCTCTTGAGGTGGTCAACGATTCTGAAAAGGATTTTACCGTTGATAAGATAGTCCCTTCCACCGTTATGGTGAAGATAGACAAGATAGTGACAAAGGAATTTACCGTCACCGCCGATATCGACAACAGCATCTCCGTTGCCGACGGATATATGACCAAGGAGCCTATCTTTGTATCGGCCAACACCATATCAGTAACAGGTCCCGAGGAACAGGTGGAATCCATAACCGATGTAGTGGTAACGGTTTCCTCTGCGGAGCCGCTGACATTGTCGTCCTCCTATGAGTTCAATTCAGGGGATATCACCCTCTATAACAACAATGTAAAGATATCCAATGCAGACGGAAGTCTCAGCCTCAGCCGCACCAACTTCACAGTCCAGATACCTGTGTTTGTACGGCAGACCCTTCCCTTAGAGGTCAGCGTGGTGAATGCTCCTGACGGATTCGATACGGAATATTTCAAATCGCAGCTCACCATGTCTGCTGAGGAGCTGGATATCGCAGCGCCCACCGACAAGATAAAGGATATATCCGGCATCAATATCGGTACTATCAACATGCGCGAGGTAGATATAGGCTCCACCTTCACCTTTAATATTGATCTGCCCGAGGGCTATGAAAATCTTTCAGGACTGAGTACAGTTACCGTAAAATGCCCCGAGGAAGGACTTAAGAAAAAGCTCGTTGCCATAAGGGAGAAGAATATCCAGATAGTTAATCAGCCTTCACAGTATGATTTCGAGTTCATCACCTCCACGCTGATGCCCTATTTCATTGGTCCCGAGGACGAGATAGATGCGCTCACATCAACGGATATAACCTGCAAGATAGACATACTGAACTCCGATTTCAACAATCAGGAGGGCGAATATATCGTCCCCACCACATTCTCGATATCCGGTACAGACAAGGTTTGGATAAACGCAGGCTCTGCGTCGCTGAACGTATACGTGAGAGCGGTGGCAAAGGATAACTCCGCAAATACCAGCGATGATAATTCATGACTCATCACGGGAGAAAAACCATGGCAATAATAATATCAAATATAAGCTCGCCTCTTGATGCGCCTGACAGTGCTATCGTGTCAGCTGCGCTGAAAAGGGCGGGGATAAGCGCTAAGAACGTGACCCGTGCGGGGGTGTATAAGACTTCACTTGACGCGCGGAAGCGAGATAATATCCATAGGGTATCCTCCGTGTGGGCAGAGCTTCCCGGTGACATGGAAAGGGCTGTCTGCGCCAAAAGCAAGGACTGCTCTCCGGTGGAAGAGCATAGCTTTGAGCCTGTATTCGGCGATAAGAAGCAGCAGGGACGCATTGCCGTTATCGGCTTCGGACCTGCGGGAATGTTTGCGGCGCTGACCTTGGCGGAATACGGCTATAAGCCCGTTGTCCTCGAAAGGGGAAGCGACGTTGACAGACGTACTGCGGCAGTGGAGGGCTTCTGGAAGGGCGGAGAGTTTGACAGAACATCCAATGTGCAGTTTGGCGAGGGCGGCGCGGGCACCTTCTCCGACGGAAAGCTCACCACAAGAATACATGACCCGCTGTGTCGCAGAGTCCTTGAAGTATTCGCGGAAATGGGCGCTCCCGAGGAGATACTCACAAAGGCAAAGCCTCATATAGGAACGGACAAGCTCCGTGAAACAGTAAAAAATATCCGCCGCAGGATAATCGAGCTGGGCGGAGAGGTGCGCTTTGATTCGCAGGTGACGGATATCAAGCTTCGCGACGGAAAATTCGCTTCCGTTACTGTGAATAATGAGGAAATACCTGTGTGCGCAGCAGTAGCTGCCGTGGGACATAGTGCGAGAGATACATTCACCATGCTGCTTGACAGGGGAGTGTTCATCGAGCCTAAGCCATTTTCCTGTGGTGCAAGAATTGAGCACACAAGGCAGAGCGTCAATGAGAGCCTTTACGGCAGTCATGCGGGGAATCCCATTCTGCCTGAGGGAGAGTATCAGCTTTCCTATCGGAAGGGCAATAGGGCGGTATATACCTTCTGCATGTGTCCGGGAGGATATGTGGTGCCTTCACAAAGTGAGGAAAAAACTATCGTCACTAACGGAATGAGCGAGTTTGCCCGTGACGGAGATAATTCCAATTCAGCGCTGGTGGTGTCAGTCTCTCCCGAGGATTTCGGAAATAAGCCCCTTGACGGTGTGGATTTTGCCGCAGCTATTGAACGAAGAGCATATGATGTCACAGGCAGCTACTGTGCGCCTGGTACGACCGTGGGAGCATTTCTGGAGGGCACTGCTTCCCTCAGCGGAGCGAGCGTAACGCCGAGCTATTCACTGGGTGTAGTTCCCGTTAATTTTGATGATATTTTCCCGCCCTTTATCACGGGAATGATGAGAGAGGGATTGGACGTATTTTCGAGGAAAATGCGCTGCTTCGGAGACAGGGGAGCGGTGTTGACAGCTCCCGAAACGAGAACGTCCTCTCCTGTGAGGATAACCCGCGGAGAGGACCTCTGTGCGCTTGGTATCGAGGGGCTATATCCCTGCGGCGAGGGTGCAGGCTATGCAGGCGGGATAATGTCCGCTGCGGTGGACGGTATCCGCTGCGCACTTGAAATAATGAAAATATATTCTGCATAAAAATCGCCCCCGTGAACATCGAAACGTTCACGGGGGCGATATGTTCATATCTTATAGATATTACTTATTTTCCTCGGGAAGGACATTAGTGTCAGGGGAGACAAGCTCCTTAATAGAGGTTGTAAGCCCTGCAAGACCCTGAATCTCCGAGGGGATAATTATCTTGGTAGCCTTGCCGTCCGCAGCCTTTCCGAAGGCTTCAAGTCCCTTGATAGCGATAACAGCCTGGGAAGGATTAGCGTTGTTCAGCTTTACGATGCTGTCTGCGAGAGCCTTCTGAACGAGCTCGATAGACTCAGCCTCACCCTGTGCTTCGAGAATCTTCTGCTGCTTTACGGCCTCAGCCCTTAAGATAGCAGATTCCTTTGCAGCCTCTGCGCGGAGGATAGCGGATGCCTTTTCACCCTCTGCAACGAGTATCTGGGATTTCTTTTCACCCTCTGCCTGGAGGATCTTTTCACGGCGCTCACGTTCAGCCTTCATCTGCTTTTCCATGGCGTCCTGTATCTCTCTGGGAGGGAGGATGTTCTTAAGCTCAACGCGGTTGACCTTGATGCCCCAGCGGTCTGTTGCCTGGTCAAGGATAGCGGTGATTTTTGTGTTGATAACGTCTCTTGATGTAAGAGTAGCGTCCAGCTCCATTTCGCCGATGATGTTACGGAGAGTGGTAGCGGACAGATTCTCGATAGCAGTCATGGGGCGCTCAACGCCGTAGGTATACTGCTTAGCGTCCACAACCTGGAAGAATACGACGGTGTCGATCTGCATGGTTACGTTATCCTTTGTGATAACAGGCTGAGGCTTGAAGTCAACAACCTGCTCCTTGATGGATACCTTTTTGGCAATTCTTTCAATAAAGGGGATAACATAGTGCATGCCGGTCCCGAGGGAGCCGCGGTAACCACCGAGACGTTCAACAACGTAGATCTGTGCCTGCGGAACGATCTTGATACCCGAGATGATGATAATGAGCACGATAACAATTAAAACGATGAGAAAATAATCCATAATTTAACTCCAATTCCCCGAAATATTCGGTCAAGTTTTTTTGCGTACAATGAGTGTTGTTGATTCGGAAGCGGTAACTGTTACATTAGCACCCTTTTCGATAAGGGAGCCATCCTCTGACCTTGCCGACCAGTCCACACCGTCCAGTCTGACGCGTCCCGTGCCCGATAGGCTGTCGATAGCTTCGATGACCTCGGCAGTTTTTCCGATATCAAGCTCGGCATTGGTAGGTACAGGCTTGTGAGGCATAAGCTTCTTCACGGCAGGGCGTGTAAATATCAGCATGAGTGCGGAAACGACAACGAATACCACAAGCTGAACGCCCGTGCTTGCGCCGAAAAGTGCGGCGATAAGTCCTCCCACAGCGCCTATGGCGAACCAGATTGTAACAAGTGAAAAGGTTGCCGCTTCAAGTATCAAGCATACAATGAAAGCAACCGTCCACCAAACAGCAGCCATAATATTACTCCTTTCCGAAACAATTAACGTTTTTATGTAAACCGGTTTTTTGTTTCTTTAGCATAATTATATCATATGCAAAAAGAAGTGTCAATAATCCAAGGTAAAAATCGGATTAAAAAATGATTAAAAATGCGCTCGCTTTCCTGTTTTCCAATTTTTTTGGCAAATTGAAGGGCCCGTGCATATCAAGTTTGGAGGATATGACATATTTGCAATATATTCAGAAAAAATACATAAAATATCAATACTTTTTAGTTCTTAATGAATTAAAATATATTATGTATCAGTGTGATTATGTAATCATAAGAAAGGATTTTTTATCAATGAAAACATACGGAATCATTTGCGAATATAACCCCTTCCATAACGGACATATCTATCAGATCGAAGAGACTAAGCGTATTACAGGCGCTGACCATATCGTTGCAATCATGAGCGGAAACTTCGTTCAGAGAGGCGATGTCGCTATCATGGACAAGTTCAAGCGCGCTGAGATCGCTGTTCAGAACGGCGTTGACCTTGTTGTAGAGATGCCCGTTCAGTATTCGCTGGCAAGCGCGGAGTATTTCGCACGCTGCGGCGTTATGATGCTTAAGTCCTTAAGATGTGTGGATGGTATCTCCTTCGGCAGCGAGTGTGGCAATATCGAGGAACTTAAGCGCTGCGCAGAGGCTGTTGCTGAGGTTTCCACCAAGGAAAATCTTAAGCCCCTCTTAGAGCAGGGTATGAGCTATCCTGAGGCTGTTTCTCAGCTGGTAGCATACAAGTACGGACCTCTTACTGCTGAGCTTCTTAAGACTCCCAATAACACCCTTGCGGTTGAGTATATCAAGGCAATGAAGGCACTGGGCATCGACGATATGGATATGGTGACAGTTTCCAGAAGGGGCGCTGAGCATGACGGCGAGGACACAAGCAATGGCTTCGCAAGTGCTACACATATCAGAAATCTTATCGACGACGAGGAGGACTTCTCCGCATTCGTTCCCAAGGAGACCTTCGACGCTATTAACGAATACGATGAAAAGGGCAATCTCTGCTGGTTCGATAACCTTGAAAGAGCTATCCTCTACCGCATGAGAACCGTTTCCCTCAATGACCTCAAGGATACCGCAGGCGTAGGTCAGGGCCTCGAAAACAGGATATTCCAGGCAGGACATTCTGCAGCATCTCTCGATCAGCTCATCGCTATGATAAAGACAAAGCGCTATCCCGAGGCAAGAGTTCGCAGGATAATTCTCAATTCCCTTATCGGCGTAAAGACAGAGGACCTCAGAGTTCCTCCCATATTCGGAAGAATACTCGCCCTCAATGACAGAGGCGCAGAGATAGTTAAAATGGCAGGAGCTCTGCCCGAGAACAAGTTCTCCTTCCCCTTCAGCACATCTCTCCGCGAGGTGGTAAAGTCCGACAACAAGCGTATTCAGCGTACTGTTGCTCTCAATAACCTTGCTTCCGATATTTACGGAATCGCTTCCAGAAATGCACGTCAGGGCGGAATGGATTTTGTAACTCCCGTAAAGCTCACCAAGATAGAAGGCTTTGTAAGCACTCTTCCTGAGGACTTAAAGACCAAGACCATATCTCCCGAAACTCCCGAAGAGGCTATCGGAGATGATGCTCTTGCAAACGGAGCAAAGCCCGTTGAGGAAGTGGACAAGTCTGAGGCAGAGGTCATCAAGGCAGACGAAGAATAATTGATAATTATTGGCATCTTTGATTTCCTGCTTCTGATTAGCTTGTCACTAACAGCGCAGTTCATTTGTACCCTCCTGCGCGTAAAAATCAAAACCGGGACTGCACACGATCATATTACGGGCGCAGTCTTTCTGCGCCCGATTTTGTTTTATGGAGTAAATTATGTATATTTTAAAAGCGGAGGCTTCCTTTGACAGCGCGCATTTTCTCCACGGATATAACGGCAAATGCAGCAATATCCACGGACACCGCTGGAAGATAGAAGCCGAAATAAAGGGAAATGAGCTCTGCACTGACAAGCAGCACCGCGGTATGCTGACGGATTTCGGCGACCTGAAGCATGACCTGCGGAAAATCGCCGACAGCCTGGACCATGCACTTATCTATGAGGAAAACACACTTAAGCCTGCCACAGAAAAGGCTCTGGCGGAGGAGGGTTTCAGGACTATAGTGGTGCCTTTTCGTCCCACGGCGGAAAATTTTGCAGCGCATATCTTCGGGCTCATGTCTGAAAAGGGATATGCCGTTCATAAAATAACGGTTTATGAAACTCCCGACAACTGCGCCGAATATACGGAGGATTTCTGAAAATGTCCGGATTTTATGTTGCAGAGAAATTCCTGAGCATTAACGGCGAGGGACTCAGAGCAGGTCAGCCTGCGGTGTTTATCCGTTTCAGAGGGTGCAATCTGAAATGCTCCTATTGTGATACCGCATGGGCTCAGGGAGCGGACTGTCCCGCCGAGACAATGACTGAAAATGAGATACTTGAATATATCCTGTCCACGGGTGTGAAATGCTGTACGCTCACGGGCGGAGAGCCTGTGCTGCGGGAGGGCTTCGATAAGCTGTGCATGCTGCTTTCAGAACATAAGGATCTGCGCACCGAGATAGAGACCAATGGCAGCGCTGACCTTAGCAGCATTGCCGCAATTCGCGGGGAAAACATAGTCTTTACCATGGATTACAAGCTCCCCTCGTCGGGCATGGAACAGCACATGAATACCGAAAATTTTAAATGTCTTGCCAAGGGTGACTGTGTGAAATTTGTATGCGGAAGCAGTGAGGACCTTGACAGGGCATATGAGGTCATCAGGGAGCATAAGCTGTCCGAGAAATGCGATACTATATTCAGTCCCGTGTTCGGAAGGATAGAGCCTGCGGATATCGTGGACTTTATCCTTAAAAAGAAGCTTATGGGTGCAAGAGTTCAGCTGCAGCTCCACAAATTCATCTGGGACCCGGATAAAAGAGGTGTATAAAATGGCAATTGACAAGGAAAAAATAGAATATCACATAAGAGGCATACTTGAAGCACTGGGCGACGACCCCGACCGTGAGGGACTTAAAGAAACTCCCGACCGGGTTGCCAGAATGTACGAAGAGGTCTTCGAGGGCATGAACTACACCAATGAAGAGATCGCTGAGATGTTCGGTAAGACCTTTGAATGTGCCGAAAACGGCGATATGGTGGTCGTGAAGGATATTGAGGTGTTTTCCTACTGTGAGCATCACATGGCGCTGATGTACGATATGAAGGTCAGCGTGGCGTATATCCCGCATGGACGAGTGCTGGGGCTTTCCAAGATTGCCCGCATTGCTGATATGGCGGCAAAGCGTTTGCAGCTCCAGGAGCGCTTAGGTGCGGATATCGCGGAGATAATCAGCATGGCAGCAGGCTCTCCTGACGTGGCTGTGCGTATCGAAGCAAATCACAGCTGCATGACCGCCAGAGGCATAAAGAAGCCCTCTGCGAAAACAGTCTCCACCACCTTCCGAGGAAAATTCGAGACTGACTCTATGCTGCAGATAAGAGCCTTTTACAATTGAAATAAAGGAGTAATTATATGAAAGCACTTGTACTTGTAAGCGGAGGAGTGGACAGCACTACCTGTCTGGCAATGGCTGTGTCGGAATACGGAAAGGAAAATGTTGTTGGACTTTCCGTTTCCTATGGACAGAAGCACACAAAGGAGCTGGAATCCGCAAGAAATGTGGCGAAATATTATGACATCGAGCTTATCGAAACAGACCTTTCGCCAATGTTTAAATATTCAGACTGTTCGCTGCTGTCCCATTCGGACAGGGATATTCCTGAGGAAAGCTATGCCGAGCAGATAGAAAAATCTGACGGAAAGCCTGTATCGACGTATGTTCCTTTCCGAAATGGATTGTTTCTGTCGGCGGCAGCGGCTATTGCCATATCCAAGGACTGCGGCATTATTATGTATGGTGCTCATGCGGACGATGCTGCGGGAAATGCATATCCTGACTGCTCAGAGGTGTTCAAGAATGCCATGAACGAGGCTATCTGGGAGGGCAGCGGACATCAGGTCAGAGTGGAGGCTCCCTTTGTAAATCACACAAAGGCGGAGGTCGTAAAGAAAGGACTGGAGCTGAAAGCTCCATATGAGCTGACATGGAGCTGCTACGAGGGACATGATAAGCCCTGCGGAGTATGCGGCACCTGCCGTGACAGAGCAGCAGCATTTGCGGCTAATGGTGTTATTGACCCTGCGCTGAAATGAATAGTTTACTGGAAAAAGGAGTAATAAAATATGACAGGCAGAACCAAGGAAGAAACCGGGGAATTAACTCTCCTCGGAAATCAGAAAACAAAATATCCCGATGATTACGCTCCCGAAATGCTGGAGACCTTCGTCAACAAGCATCAGGAGAACGATTATTTCGTAAAATTCAACTGCCCTGAATTTACAAGTCTCTGCCCTATTACGGGACAGCCCGATTTTGCGACAATTTATATATCCTATGTGCCCGATGTGAAAATGGTGGAGAGCAAGTCGTTAAAGCTATATCTGTACAGCTTCAGAAATCACGGGGACTTCCACGAGGACGTGGTCAATATCATTATGAAGGACCTGATAAGGCTTATGGACCCGCGCTATATCGAGGTCTGGGGGAAATTCACTCCCCGTGGGGGGATATCCATCGACCCCTACTGCAACTACGGCAGAAAGGGCACAAAATGGGAGCAGGTGGCCTTTGACCGTCTGGCCCACCATGACCTTTATCCCGAAAAGGTCGATAATCGTTGACACTCAGCCGTACAGCTTCTGTGCGGCTTTTTTATTAAGATTATTTTAAGCTTAATAGATTATAATTCAATAAATGATATAGCGGAGGGTATGCCATTAGGATCCTTATAGTCGAGGACGAGGTCAAGCTTGCAGACGCGCTCGCTCAGATCTTTATGAAAAACAAAATAACGGCGGACGTATGCTATGACGGTGTTTCGGGACTGGACAACGCCCTTTCCGGGATATACGATGTTATAGTTTTGGATATCATGCTGCCGAAAATGAACGGTATCGACGTGCTTAAAGCTATCAGAAAGAACAGCATGTCAGTGCCTGTGCTGCTGCTGACCGCCATGGACGAGCTTTCTGACAAGGTCAAGGGCTTCGACAGCGGTGCGGACGATTACCTTACCAAGCCCTTTTACACTGAGGAGCTTCTCGCAAGAGTAAAGGCGCTGGGCAGAAGAAATTCCTCCGAGCCTGCCTTTGAAAATGAGCTGCGCTTTGGCGAGCTCAAGCTTGATCTGCAGAGCTACGAGCTTTTCTGCGGACAGAACTCAGTAAAGCTGGGACTGAAAGAATTTTCTATCATGGAGCTTTTGATGAAAAACGCCAGCCATGTCATAAGCAAGGAGAATATCCTTTTAAAGGTCTGGGGATATGAATCCGATGCCGAATACAACAATGTCGAGGTATATATATCCTTTTTGAGAAAAAAGCTTTCCTATATAAAATCAGATGTTTCGGTCAAAACTATCCGCGGAGTAGGATACTGTCTGGAGGGAGCAAAGTGATAACCCGTCTCAGAATAAGGATATCCGCTGTGATAATGACAGTGCTGACTATAATAATCGCAGGCGTTGCGGCGGGGATATATTTTATCATGCAGAGCTCTGAAAATAGCGAGACTGATAAGCTGTTAGACTATGCAATGGGAGCCGAAGCACGGGCTGGCGATAAATTTGAGCCTGAAGTAATGAACGGACCGGAAGCAATGAATGACCCCGCCGAGCCACCACAGCTGAGACGTGCAAAGAATGAGCTGATGAGGCCTGCCGATATCAACTGGATAGCTGTGACGAGGGACGAAAACGGTACAGTCAATGTGGGGTTTAGCAGCAGATTCAGCGAGATAACTGATACCGTGCCCTTTGAAGCTGCATTTGAAAAAATAGAAGCGCTTAAAAAGGAGCGTGGATATATCACGGTAGACGATGTGAGATACCGCTATCTTTTCCAGAATGGCAGGGCTGTCCTTGCCAACCACGACCTTATCGGACAGACTATGGACAGACTGCTTATGATAATAATTATCATAAGTGCAGCTGCGTGGCTTGTGCTGCTGCTGGTGATAGTGCTGCTTTCGGGGTGGATAGTAAAGCCCATAGCCGAAGCCTGGCAGAAGCAGAAGGACTTTTTCGCTGATGCATCCCATGAGCTGAAAACTCCGCTTACGGTCATCTCCGCCAATGTGGACGTTATCATGTCAAATCCCGATGAAAGGGTCAGCGAACAGAGCAGGTGGTTTGAATACATCAAGGCCGAGGAGGAAAAAATGTCGGGGCTGATAAGTCAGATGCTCTATCTGTCCCGGGAGGATATGCTTAGCAAGCGCGATGATACGCCTAAAACTGAATTTGACCTGTCAGAGACCACTGAGGGAGTATGTCTTGCCTTTGAGGCCCTTGCCTTTGAAAAGGGGAAGGAGCTTGTGACCGATATAAAGCCAGATGTGATGTGCAGGGGAAATAAGGAGGAGCTGTCAAGACTTATCAACATACTTATCGACAACGGGATAAAGCACTCCGATGAGGGAGGACGTATTGAGGTAAGACTTGAAAAAGTACGAAATAAGGCGGTTCTGACCGTTTCGAATACGGGAACGCAGCTTTCCGAGGAACAGCTTTCACGGGTTTTCGACAGGTTCTATAAAATAGATAAGTCCCGGGGCGAGGATAAGGAGGGCTATGGGCTGGGGCTTTCAATTGCTAAAACAATTGCTGAAAAAAATGACGGAAATCTGACTGTTCAGTCCGATGAACAAGGGGTTACTATGTTTGTTTTCAAAATGTAACCAAATTGTAATAATAAATATGCAAAAAACTATTGGATTTTTCGGAAGAATATGTTATAATTTGTTCATACAACAAATTTTTGACGCAATAATTTGTAAAGGAGTATAATTATGAACAAATCATTAAAAAAGGCTGTGTCTCTGGTTGCAGCTCTGACTATGGCTGTAAGTGCATTGCCCGCTATCGGCGCAAGCGCTAAATCCAATGATGTATATACAAGCAGCTACACATGGTATAACGCTTCCACCGAACTGTATTACGATACAAAGGATGAGGCTATTGCCGCTTCCTCTGCAGCTGACGTTTACAATGGCTATGCTATTAATTTTAACTATCGTACAAACTTCTCGCTGGGATATCCTTATTACAGTGCATATACAAAGAAGTATTATCCTACTGTATTTGCTGCAAATGCTGTTTCCAGGGGCAATGAATCCATGATCATTTACGGCGGTCCCGACGGTTCTCCCGTATACGACAACACTCACACCTATTACAGCTCTTATACTAAGAGATACTATTCAACATATGAAGAGGCTCTTTCTCATTCGGCAAATACAAAGTCGTATGTAATTAAGGCTGATGCTAAGATCAACTATTCGACCTCGTCCGTATATGCTTATTACAGCACCTATACAAACAAGTATTACACCACCTACACTGACGCTCTTAATGCGTCAAGGGGTAATGCATCTTATGTAAAGACTGTATATAATTACTATACTACGACAACTACCGTAGACAAGGGAGCAGGCGAATATTACAACACCAAGACCGGCAGATGGTATACAACACTTTCTTCTGCGCTGTCTGCTTCCGATGGTTCGGTTGATTATGTATATTATACAGGTGCAACCTTTAACGCATATTACAACTCGTTAACTGACAAGTATTATGCTTCCAAGGCAGAAGCTGTAAATGCAGGCGGAAGTGAGAGCAACGTTTATACCTACAGCTTTGCCGGCAGAGATGTTCCCGCTGAGGCATATACAACTACCGTTGTTTATGATGCTCCCGCTCCTTATTACTACAATGGATACTATTATTACGGATATCCCTATTACTATGGATATTACGGATACTATGGCTATCCCTATTATTACTATAACACAGCTGCAGTAACAACTGCAGGCGAAGGCGTTCCTTACCTCAAGGGTTATTCTACTAAGCACTCATGGTCCAACCTTGCTACATATGTAAAGAACGTTAAGAGCGGCTCTACTGTTCAGATCACTATGAACGGCGCAACAACTGTTCCTGATACATTTATGTCGGCTCTGAAGGGCAGAAATGTTACTGTTGTTTTCTACATGGATAACGGCGTTGTATGGACTATCAAGGGCACTAATGTTACATCGGCAAAGACTGTTAACCTCAGTGTTTCCTATGACGCAGATCAGATTCCCAGCACTCTTCTTAAGAAGGCTACCAAGGATGCTATTGCAGCAGCTGAGGTTTCTGTTGGAACTGCAGACGGTTCTGACCTGGGCTTCAAGGGCAGCTGCACTATCAAGTTCAACAGCAGCCGCGCAAATGAGTTTGCTAAGTCCTATGTTTATGACAAGGACGACAACAATCTTACTCTCGTTTCCAAGTCTATGACTGATGATAAGGGCTATGTAAGCTTTGTTGCTTCTGAAAATGGCACATATCTCGTAGTGCTTTCATAATCACATAAAAATATTTCGGCCGGAGAATGAAAATTCTCCGGCTTTTTTCTTGACAAATTGGTCTGATAGTATTATAATGATAATATCATAGTAATAATATTGGAGGAAGAAATATGCCGGACGAAAAGGAATTTCTGAAAAGCTATAACATAAAAAAGTACGAGCAGCCCTCCGTGGCGGCTGATATTGCTGTGTTCACGGTGAAAAATATCCCGGATGAGAATTACCGGAAGCTTGACGGAAAAAAGCTGTGTCTTTTGATGATAAGAAGGGGAAAGCCGCCCTTTCAGGATTATTTTGCTCTGCCGGGAGGCTTTGCAAAAAAGGATGAAACCGTGGATAATACAGCCCTTCGTGAGCTTTTTGAGGAGACCTCTGTCGAAAATATCTATCTTTCCCAGCTGAAGACCACAAGCACTCCCGGAAGAGACCCCCGGGGCTGGATAATATCCTGCGGCTATCTTGCTCTTGTGGACAGCACGAGGCTTTCCGTTAAAAGCGGCGATGACGCTGCCGATGCCCGCTGGTTTGAGGTGGGATTTACACGTTTATCCTGCGAGCAGTTGGAAAATGAAAAGCTCACACGGTATAGGCTGGAGCTGATAAACGGCGAAAACAGGCTTTCTGCCGATATCACCGAAAAAATATCTCTTGGTGCTTCGGGACGAGAATATTCGGTCACTGCCGAAAACTCAAAGGGTATCGCCTTCGACCATGCGGAGATAATCGCCTGTGCGCTCACTGAGCTTCGCAGAAAGACTATTTACGAGGGTGCGGCGTTTTCATTGCTGCCGGAGTGTTTCACCATGACCGATCTTCAGCAGGTCTACGAAACTATCATGGACGTAAAGGAATCGGATGCAAATTTCCGCCGTAAAATGAGCGGATTTGTTCAGCTTACCGACGAGACTCAAGGCGGCATGGGACATCGTCCATCAAAGCTTTATAAGCGCAATATCGAAGCATTTCTCAACATATAACAAAAACGCACGGAGGCTTTTCCGTGCGTTTTTGTTACAGTATTTCCGAGTAAATGATGTTCTTTATCCGATGCATAAGATCAGTAGTGCCTGCGCCGCAGTTCTGAATGAAGTATAAAAATACAAGATCATTCTTCGGGTCGGCACTGAAATAATTCCCCGTCCAGCCGTCCCAGCCGAACTCGCCCTGTCCTGCGAGATAACCGCCTGCTGTCCTGTCCTCCAGAATACGCATGAAGCAGCCGTAGCCATAGCCCTTGACGCTGTCCCATTCATGGGCAAAGCTTTTCTGTACGTCGTTCAGCATGTTTTCCGTCATAAGGGAAGCTGAACTTCTGCTGAGGATATTCCTACCGCCTTCAAGGAGCATCTGTCCGAATTTCAGGTAATCGTCAATGGTTGAGACAAGTCCTGCGCCGCCTGATTCAAAGGCTGGAGGAGCCTTGTAATCGGTCAGTCCCAGATAGAAGTCCTCATAGGGGACAAGCCCGTTTTCTTTGCGGTCGTATATCTGCGCCAGTCGATGATATTTTTCCTTGGGGATATAAAAGCCCGTGTCCTGCATGTCAAGGGGCTCGAAGATTTCCTTCCGGAGAAAATCGCTGTACTTCATTCCGGAAACA
>CAMEYZ010000008.1 GCA_945947715.1 uncultured Clostridia bacterium
CCGAATCTGCTGGTAAACGGCTCAATGGGTATCGCCGTAGGTATGGCGACCAATATCCCTCCCCACAATCTTAAGGAAACTATCAATGCCATTCAGATGGTGATAAAGAATCCCGAAGCCTCTGTCGAGGAGATAATGCAGTACATGACAGGCCCCGACTTCCCCACAGGCGGCATAATCATGGGCCGTGCAGGCATCAGAGCCGCATATTCCACGGGAAGAGGAAAGATAACTCTCCGCTCAAAGACAAAATTTGAGGAGAGAAATGGCAGAAAGAGCATAGTTGTTGAGGAGCTCCCCTACAACGTTAACAAAAAGCGCCTTATCGAGGCAATGGCAGAGCTTGTTAAGAATAAGAAGATCGACGGAATACACCTTATCCGCGACGAATCTGACAAGGATAACGATGTAAGAATTGTTATCGAGCTGAAAAAGGACGCCAATGAAAATGTTGTGCTGAATCGTCTGTTCAACTATACTCAGCTGCAGGACAGCGTGAGCGTTATCATGCTTGCCCTTGTAAACGGCGAGCCTAAGGTGCTCACCCTCAAGCAGATGATAGACGAGTACATCGCTTTCCAGGACGATGTTATTCGCAGAAGAACAAAATTCGACCTTGACAAGGCAGAGGCAAGAGCTCATATTCTTGAAGGTCTTATCATCGCAGCCGACAATATCGACGAGGTGGTAAAGATATGCCGCACATCGGCAAATATCGCCGAGATAAAGGAAAGACTTATGAACGCATATGGTCTGACCGAGATACAGGCGGACGCTATCGCACAGATGAGACTGTTCCAGTTATCCAACATGGAGCGTACCAAGATAACCGACGAGCTGGCTGAGCTTATGAAAAAGATAAAGGATTTCAAGGAAATTCTTGCGGACGATACCAAGGTAAAGCAGATAATCTCCGACGAGCTTGAAATAATCAAGAATAAATTCGGCGACGAGAGAAGGACCGAGATACAGTCCATAAGCGGAGAGGTCGATGTTGAGGACCTTATCCCCGTTGAGGAGTGCGTTGTCACCCTTACAAACAACGGCTATATCAAGCGTCAGCTGCTGAGCACATATAAGACTCAGAACCGCGGTGGTAAGGGCGTTTCCGGCATGAAGCAGCGTGAAGAGGATTTCGTGGACGAAATGTTCATATCCTCCACCCATGACCATGTTATGTTCATTTCCAACAAGGGCATCATGTACAGGCTGAAATGCTATGAGATTGCAGAGGGCTCCAAGCAGTCCAAGGGCATCAATGTTGTGAATCTCCTGCCCCTTGCCGAGGACGAGAAGATAGCTGCTATGATAAAGACCGAGGACTTTGAGCCGGGCAAGTATCTTGTTATGGTGACAAAGAATGGCAAGATAAAGCGCACTCCCCTTGAAATGTACAAGAACTGTCGTAAGAACGGCCTGCGTGCAATAGGTCTTGACGACGGTGACGAAATTGCAGGAGTACGTCTGACAAATGGCAGCAATCAGCTTATCATCGCCACCAGAAACGGAAATGCTATCCGCATTGAGGAAACAGATATGCGTCCCATGAGCAGGACCGCTCACGGAGTAAAGGCGATAAAGCTCCGCGGCAGCGACTATGTGGTATCTATGGCAAGAGTCCGCGATGGCGCAAGCGTTATCACTATCAGCGATAAGGGCCTTGGAAGAAGAACTGAGCTTGAATCCTATAGGATACAGAAGAGAGGCGGTTATGGACTTCTCAACTACAAGGCAGGCGAGGAAAAGGGCTATGTCTGCGGCATAAAGGTGGTTGACGAGGACGACGATCTTATCATTATTTCCACAAACGGCGTAATTATCCGCATAAGAGTGAGCGACGTCCGCATTATGAGCAGATATGCGACGGGCGTTAAGGTAATGCGCACTGAGGACGAGGAAAGAGTAGTTTCCTTCACCAGAGCAGAGCATGACGATAATGCGGAAATTGAAAAGGTAGAGGGTCCCTCCGAAGAGGAGATAGCAGCAGCTGAAGCTGAGGAAAAGAATGAAGTCATCGTCGAGGACGAGGATATCGGCGAAGAGGACGACGAAGAATAATACTTTGCATTTTAGGAAGCAGGAGGCAAGATATCATATTGCTTCTTGCTTCCTGTTATGCTTAGGATAAATAATTATTTGGAGCATTATCATATATGTCACACAAGGTTACAATAACGAAGCGCTGGCTGGTGAATAGCTTAGGCGTGGTTATTTTAGTTCTTTTTCTGGTGGTGCTTGCGGTTTCTGTTTTTATCAACACCTATTACACGTCGGGTGCAAGGCAGTATATCACCAACAAAATGAACACTATAACGGGAATACTCCAGCAGTATTATACCGACAGCCCCGTTACCTTTGCGTCGGAGATACATTCAATGATAGAAAACTGGTCCGATCAGGATAAAATGGAGCTTATGGCCATAAACAGCGAGGGTGAGATCGAGATAACCTCATCGGGCTTCAATATTTCCTCCGATATCATCGCGGACGATTATTACGACGCTGTGGAAAACGGCAGCTCGGGATATTTTCTCGGAAAGGCGGACACTGGAGAGCGTATTATCGCCGTAACTGTCATGACTCCTGATAAAACGGGAAAATACAGTGCTATAAGACTGGTATCCTCCTTTGAGAACGTTCATAAGACGGTAAGAGGCTATATTATCGCTTTGGGAGCGGTATATGTAGCTATCATTGCGTTGATGTTCTTTTCGGGAATGTATTTTGTCAATTCTATAGTAAGGCCTGTTCAGCAGATAAGTCAGACCGCCAAAAGATACGCTCACGGAGATTTTTCTGTCCGTATCCTGAAAAAGAACAATAACGACGAGCTGGGCGAGCTGTGCGATATCATCAATCACATGGCTGACGAGCTTGCTATGTCGGAAAAGATGAAAAACGACTTCATGTCCAGCGTATCCCATGAGCTGCGAACTCCGCTGACTGCCATAAAGGGCTGGGCGGAGACTATTTCCTGTATGCCAGACGACAAGGAAACTATCGTCAAGGGAATGAAGGTCATCAATACAGAAGCGGAAAGACTGTCGCAGATGGTGGAGGAGCTCCTTGACTTTTCGAGGATACAGAACGGAAAGTTCACTCTGAACAAGGCAACTATGGATATCCTTGCGGAGCTGGGCGACGCGGTGCTTATCTACACGGAAAAGGCCAAAAGGGAAAATATCGAGATAGTATACGACGAGCCGGATATGCTGCCATTTATATATGGCGACAAAAATCGCATGCGTCAGGTATTTATCAACATCATAGACAATGCGATAAAATACTCGGACAAGGGCGGAATGGTAACAATACAGGCTGTGCAGAGCGATCAGGGACATATCGAGATAGCCGTTTCGGACACAGGCTGCGGAATATCGCCGCAGGACCTGCCAAAGATAAAGACGAAATTCTACAAAGCGAATCACACAAGGCGAGGTTCTGGCATAGGGCTTGCAGTAGCGGACGAGATAGTCACCATGCACGGCGGCACGCTGGAGATATTCAGTGAAGAGGGCAAGGGTACGACGGTAATAATCACGCTGCCGATACAGAAGCAGAAGCGGGGCAGCCCCGCGGCCGATTCCGCGTTGTGAGTTTTTTAGCTTAGGTCACATTAAGCCGCGAAAGTAAGAAACAAACAAAGGAAGGTTGAAAACCAACATCAAATATTTACGAACATAAAGCAAATCACGGGCGGCGTGCATTTGAGCAGCAATAATGCTAAAGCATTTGAATCAAATGCGCGGAGCTCTGCTCAGCCGAAAGCAAACCTTTGCTATCTGATATATCTAAGCAAAACAAAGTAACCGATGCTTTTTAACAGAGAAGATGTTACAAATAAAAAATCAAGGAGAATACATATCATGAAGATAGTGAGTAAAATAACAGCCCTGTCCGCAGTGCTTGCGGTACTTCTGTGCGGCTGCGGCGATGCGGACAGTTCCTCCGACGGTGCAAAAACTGCGGATACTTCAGAGGTGACCCAGCTCACCGAGGAAATGACAACAGCCGAGGAAACTACCACAAAGGCTCCCGAAACAGAAGAAGAATTTCATGCTGCGATGATAAACCGCTCACTGCTTAGCAAGGGCAATAATTATCGCATGAAAAAGGTAATTGAAAAGCTTAAAAATGGCGAAAAAACGACCTTTGCATATCTGGGCGGTTCTATTACCGAGGGTGTGGGAGCATCTCCTGTGACCTGCTGGGCGAAGCTGTCCTTTGACGGGATATGCGAAATGTTCGGCAATACAAATAGCGAGTACATCAATGCAGGACTTAGCGGGACTCCCTCCGTTCTGGGAAATATCCGCGCAGAACGCGATATTCTGCAGTACAGCCCCGATGTGGTATTTATAGAATTTGCAGTGAACGACGCACAGGATAGCACTCATAAGGAAAGCTATGAGTCGCTTATCGACACTATTCTGAAAAATCACCCTGATACTGCGGTAATACTTATGTTCAACCGCACTGAAAACGGATATACCTGTCAGCAGCATATGTCTGCTCTGGGAGAATATTATTCTCTGCCAATGATATCCGTAAACGACGCTATCACCGCAGAATTTGACGAGGGCAGAATGACCTGGAGCGACTACTCCAATGACAGCTCTCACCCTAATGAGTACGGTCATGCTTTGCTGGCGGAAATGGTGGAAAATCTGTTTTCCGCCGTTGACAGCGACGATATCGACGAGCCTGCGAACATTCCTGTGATGCCGCTGAACGGATTTTCCTTTGTTGATATGAAGCTGGTCACTCCCGACAGCCCTTCTGATTCAGATAACTTCACGATATCGGATATCGGAGGCTTTACCGAGACAAACGCCACAGTCAGCGGAGGCTTCACCTCAGCCTATGCCAATAACGGCGAAGGTATACCCATGAAGCTGCACATGAACGGCAATTCCTTCTTTATCATCTACAAGCGGAACAATTCCGCAGATATGGGCAGTATTGATGTCTCTGTCAACGGCGAGAAGGTAATGACCATAAAAGCCAACGACCCTGACGGCTGGGGAGACCCTTATGCAGCGCAGGTGGTCAAGTTCCAGAAGCCTAAGGAAATGGATATCGAGATATCCATGACCTCGGATACTGTGGGAAGTCCCTTTGAGATAGTGGGCTTCGGATATTCATGCAATGATACGGAAATTAAATTCTGACGGTAAATTATTATGAAAAAGAAATTACTTGCATTTTTGCTTTCGGCTGTCATGGTGACCTTTGGCGGCTGCGGAGATATTGACCTTAAGTTTTCCGAGGGCGAGGGCTTTTTTGACAAGTCTGAAAAATCGGAGTATACCGTGATAGACCCCGGAAATGACGGGGAAGCTTCGGAAATATACATCACCCCCGATACTTCGGAGGATAATGATGCTATCCCCGAAAACGAGGGCGGTTCCGATGATGAGTTTCCCGAAAATGAAGTGCTTTCAACAGAAAATAATGAAAATGTTGAAAACTCCGAAAACGTTTATAATGAGGAAACAAAGTCGGAAATCGCTGAAAATACGTCATCAGATAACAATATTTTCGAGGAAAATAACAATATTTCAACAACTGCTGTTGAAAATGTTGAAAACTCTGAGGATGACAGGATAACTGAAAATAATACAGATAGTAATAATAATACAAATAGTATAACATATACAGTATATACTCATAATGCAGATGTTTCAAGAGATGTTAAAAACATTGTTGAAAACATGACCAAGGAGGAAAAGGCTGCGCAGCTTATCCTCGCAAGATGTCCGTCAAGCGGAGCAGCTGATATGATGAGCAGCTACGAATTTGCGGGATATACTCTGTATGCTGTGGACTTTGACGGAAGGGACAAGGCTTCCGCAAAGGATTTTATCAGCAGCATCAAAAACGCTGCGGAGATAACTCCCTTTATCGCAGTGGACGAAGAGGGCGGAAATGTTGTCAGAGTCAGCAAATTTACTGCGTTTAGAGATACTCCCTTTGATTCAATTCAGAATGTGTACAGAAACGGTGGCATGGACGGGATAATCTCCGATACAAAGGAAAAGGCGGAGCTTCTGACCTCGCTGGGGATAAATATGAACCTTGCTCCTGTGGCGGATATTGCCAATAGCGGCGATTATATCTATAACCGCACTGTCGGAGCAGGCGCAGATGAAACTGCAAGCGTGGTAAAGCAGATAGTCAATACCTCGGGAGATAATGGACTTATGAGCTGTATCAAGCATTTCCCCGGCTATGGCAGCAATGTGGACACTCATACGGGAATAGCCTACGACAGCCGCAGTATGGACATCTTCCGCAGCAATGACTTTGTCCCCTTCAAGGCGGGCATTTCCGGAAGATATACTCCTGCTGTTCTGGTAAATCATAATGTTATCGAGTGCATGGACAGCAGCCTTCCTGCTTCATTGTCGCCGAACGTTCATAAGATACTCCGGGAGGAGATAGGCTTTGACGGAGTTATCATCACCGATGATTTGGGCATGGACGGTATAAAGGCGTATTCTGGAAATTTAAGTCCCTATGTGCTGGGAATATTGTCAGGAAATGACCTGCTGTGTGTTTCCGAGCCTGTTACCGCGTATAATGACCTTGTGTCGGCGATGAACAGCGGTACTCTTTCCGAGGACGTGGTTGACGAGCATGTCAAGCGAGTATTGCAGATGAAAAAGGAGTATGGGCTGATATGACAGTAAAGCTGCCTCGTAATATCCCGCCAAAAGCAGACGTATATTACAGTCCAAAATATGATGACTGTCTGTTCATCTTCGACACCGACAAGAAAGCCTTTTTCGACGAACTGTGCTATTATAAGCCAATGAGCATAACTGATGCAAAGGAGGATTTTCTGCGGAGATGTCATGCAGACAGACTCACAGAAGAGCTTATTCCAAGGTGGCACGAGCATTTCTTTGATGTTCTGAACAGCTCATTTCGGAAAAGCAGACAGCGGAAAAACTCATATCGTCTGACTTCAAGGCTGCTAACCGCCGATTACGGCGGAGCTACATATTACATCGCAAAGCCGAGATCGACCGAGCTTATGCTGTACATTGCTGACGGAAAGCCGCGTATTGACTTTTCGCGGCTTTGCAGGTGCATGATAAGCTGTGATGATATCACAAACAATAACTATTTTTATGACAAAGAGAAGGGCAGCTTTTTCTATGAATGTACAGAAAATGCTGTGCCTGTTCCGAGGACTGTAAATATCGACAGCTTTTCCCGTGATTTTTCAAAAGGAGAATATCCTGATTTTGAAAGCTTCAAAGCTGATAAAAGAGATGCTCCCGTCTATGCAGATTTTCTAAGAAGCTTATTCGGAAGGCTGACAGAGCATGCCGAAAAATGGTGCAGCGAAAATGATATCGAATATCTGATAAATCATGGCAAGCCGCAGATAGCTTTTCTTTTCGGAGATATAGGCTTTACTGACCTGCAATTTCAGGGAAATTCGTATTATCTGCCAATATATAATTCATATATTTTCGAGGAGCAGGAGTATACCGGTTACTGCGAAAAATATTCCTCCGACTGCTGGGACAGCGCAGACGAACTGATAAAGATACCTATATTTGCATCGCCTCAGTCGATACTTAAGGAATGTGGTCTGTCCGCGGAGAAAAAAATCGACAGAGAGTATATGGACTACTGTCTCGATGATGAGATATATTACGATAATTTCTGGAACCAATACGGGATACGCACCATTGAAGAGCAGCAGCTCATTTATGGCTGCATCTGTAAATACAAGGTCATGGAATATAACTGGCTTACCAAACGAGGAGCAAGACTTATGTTGACCGACCAGGACAAAAAGGACCTTGGTCTTATATATAACTGCAAAAAATAACACGCACAGGAAGCATTCATTCCTGTGCGTGTTTTTATCAGTTGTTTTCGTCAGCTTTTGCCTCGCCGGCGGACCATTTGTAGCCGAAGCCCCAGATAGTGGAGATATATTTCGGATTAGAGGGCTCGTCCTCTATCTTCATTCTGATACGTCTGATATTTACATCGACTATCTTATCATCGCCGTAATAATTTTCTCCCCAGATGTGCTTTAAGATGCTCATTCTGTCGAGAGCGGTGTTCTGATTGTTCATAAAGTATTCAAGTATCTGATATTCAACCTGAGTAAGGTCGATAGGAACGCCATTTTTGGAAACGGTGCGGCTTTTAAGATTCAGCACGAAGGGTCCGGATTCGATGATAGGCGCCTTAGGCTCCTGGTGGATTGTCATGCTGACGCGTCTGTAAACCGCGTCGATGCGGGCAGTGAGCTCGGAGGGAGAAAAGGGCTTGGTGATATAGTCATCCGCTCCCAGCATAAGGCCGCTGACCTTGTCCATTTCCTGAGTTTTTGCGGAAAGCATGATTATGCCGATAGTGCTGCTTTTCTTACGAAGAGACTTGCAGACCTGAAATCCGTCGATGCCGGGCATCATAATATCCAAAAGAGCAATATCGAAATTGCCGTTTTCCTCTTCAAAGACCTTCAAAGCGTCCTCGCCACAGTTTACGTCAACGACGTCATAGCCTGCTCTTTTCAGATTGATAACGACAAAATCTCTGATAACGTCCTCGTCCTCGCAGACAAGTATTCTTTTCATTTTATTCAATCCTTTCAAATGTTAAGTTTATTTTATTTCCATTATATTACATATGTATGAGTATTATCGTCCTCAGGCTCAGGATAGGGCTTACCCAGAACGATTATGCTGTAGGGAGCGACCTTGTAGTCTCCCTCGACGGTATACATAGGCTCTGTGCCAGCCCTTTCGCCGTCTGCATAGACATTATATTTTTCAAAAGCGTAAAGATTTATCTCATAATTGTTGGGGTTAAGGAAAACAATTATCTCCTCCAGCTTATCGTCCCCCTTAAGGGAGAAGCCCACTACTCTTCCGGGCAGCTTTGAGAAATAGGTCAGATTCTTTCCGATAGAATCCCTGTCAGGGAAACGGAAAGCAGAGTGGTCCTTTCTGAGCGCGATAAGTCCCTTATAATAGTCGCATACGCTTTTATATTCAGTTTTTCTGTTCCATTTAAGGCTGTTGATTATATCGGGAGATTTGTAGCTGTTATGGTCGAAGGCACCTCCGGGGAGAGGCTTTGAACGGAGAAACTCCTGTCCTGCCTGGATAAATGGGATACCCTGCGAAAGAAAGACCATAGCCGCAGCCATTTTGTCCATTTGAATACGTGTTTCTATAGAATCGGTGGGATTTGTGTAGGAAAGCTTGTCCCATAATGTGAGGTTATCGTGAGCCTCCACGTAGTTTACTGTCTGCTGGGGGGTATCAGTCCATGCAAATTTGTTGAGGTTAGGTATCTGTGGGTGAGCAACTCGTCCGCACATTATCTCTTTAACGAAATCCTCGTTGACAGGTGCACCGTTAACATAGCCCCTGTCGCGGTTCTCGAAATTGTTTCCCTTAACGGTATCGCGGAAATCGTCGCTGAAAAATCCCGCATGAGGAACGTGGCGGGCGTTGAGCTTCATAGCCCGCTGCTCGTAAGGGATAGCGGCGTCGGAGCCTGTCCAGCCCTCGCCGTAGATGATAATATTGGGATTTATCTCGTGGAGCTTATCATAGATGATATTGATAGTCTCATTATCATAAAGCCCCATAAGGTCAAAGCGGAAGCCGTCAATTTTGTATTCCCTTGCCCAGTAGCACAGGCTATCCACGATATATTTTCTGACCATATATCTTTCGGTAGCAACCTCATTACCGCAGCCTGAGCCGTTGGAATAGTATTCGGTATCCTGCCACTGGCGGTAGTAATATTTCGGGAAGGTCTTTGTGAAGCAGGAGTCTGCGGTGGCATAGGTATGGTTGTACACCACGTCCATGATAACGCCTATTCCAGCATTGTGAAGAGACTGGATAAGCCGTTTGAACTCATAGATGCGGACCTTTCCGTCGTAAGGATTTGTAGCGTAGGAGCCCTCGGGGAGGTTATAGTTCATCGGGTCATAGCCCCAGTTGAACTGAGGACGATGAACGTCCGCCTCGTCCACAGTAGCATAATCGAAGCAGGGCATGAGCTGTACATGAGTGATGCCCATTTCCTTAAGATGATCTATTCCCGCTGCGTCGCCGGCTTCGTTAACAAGCCCTTTTTCGACAAATGCGAGAAAACGTCCCTTGTAGCAGAAGTTCACGCTTTTGTCAATGGAGAAATCCCTGACGTGGAGCTCGTATATAACTGCATCGGTATAGGATTTCAGCTCAGGCTGAACTGACTTATCCCAGCCTGCGGGGTCAGTCTCGTCAAGATCGACCACCATTCCCATGATGCCGTTAACGCCGGAAGCCTTTGCATATATATCAATAGTCTCATAGGAGATAGAATCGTGAGTTATCTGATAGGTGTAATATACCCCGTTGAGATCGCCATTAGCGACCTTTGACCATACGCCCTCCTTTGATTTTTTCATCGGCATATGACGAAAGGGCTTTTCGTCGGTGCATTTGTGATAGAGCAGCACTGCAGCGTCCTCTGCAAGAGGAGACCACACCTTAAAAACCGTATTATTTTTAGAATAGACTGCCCCCAGATCGTCTCCGTCGTATTTGTATTTCTCATCGATTTCGGCAAACACTTGATATCCCGCCTTTATTTCTATAATATAATGTCTGCTGAAAGGTTTAAGCTCAGCAAATACATACTTCTTTATAAGTACACCATGTCATTCTAATTATACGCTATTTTTGTCATTTTGTAAAGGCGATTTATTTAATTGTCATTGATTTGTTACCGAATTTTTATAACAGCTTTTTTCATAAAAAAACAGGGAAAATGCAGGCTGCTGTCGAATAATGGAAAAATAAATAAATTAACGCAGAGTTTACTTAATCGTTTTCTATATTTTATACAAGAAATCGTTTAAAAATTTGTCAAAAGTTATTTCAAAAAAATAACTATATCTCTTGAAATAATCAAAAATATGAGATATAATTATAATTGGATTGTGCGGAATTTTATTCCTTTTTCAGAATATGTTTACAGCAGCGCTGCAGGATATCATATCGGTTAGGTTCCGCAAAAAAGGAGTAGAGAAAATGGGAAAGAATATCATATTATACGGCCCTCCGGGAACAGGTAAGACCTACAATACGGTAAACTATGCTTTATCTATTATATATAATCTCCCTGTGGAAGCTGTAATGAAAAAGGACTACGGGGCAATGCTGGAGCGCTACAACGAGCTGAAACAAAATTTTAATCAGATAGAATTTACCACCTTCCACCAGTCAATGGGCTATGAGGAATTTATCGAGGGTATCAAGCCCGTGTTCCTCGAGACCATGAACGAACGCGGTGAGCGTACCAGAAAAAAAGAAATGGTGTACGTTGTCGATAAGGGTATCTTTCGCGAATTCTGCGCTAACGCAGCGGAGCATCCCGACGATAACTACGTGTTTATCATAGACGAAATCAACCGAGGCAATATCTCGAAGATGTTCGGTGAGCTTATCACCGTTATCGAGCCTTCAAAGCGTCTGGGTCAGCCCGAAGCCGTGAAGGTAAAGCTTGCTTACTCGCAGGAGCCCTTCGGCGTTCCTGATAACGTGTTTATCGTCGGTACCATGAATACTGCCGACCGTTCCATCGCTCTTCTGGATACGGCTATCAGACGTCGTTTCGACTTTATCGAAATGATGCCTGTTCCCGAGCTCTTCAAGGACTTGTACGTTGAGGACGTCAATATCTGCGACCTTCTCACAATAATCAACAAGCGTATCGAGATACTCTGCGACAGAGAGCATATGATAGGACACGCATATTTTATGCCGCTGAGAGCAAATCCCACTATCGAGGCTCTGGGAAAGATATTCAAGAACGCTATCGTTCCTCTGCTTCAGGAATATTTCTACGGAGATTATCAGAAGATTCGCTGGACTCTGGGCGACTACAACAAGGAGCCTGATGAGCAGTTCGTCAAGGCTACTGCTATCGACTATTCCGCAGTGTTTGGTCCAAATGTTGAGCTGTTCCTCGACGTGGACGATACATATGAGATAAACGACGATGCATTCTGGAATATCAATTCCTACAGAAAGCTTTTCTGATAATTAATGAAAGGAAAATCATAAATGACTAAAACAGAAAGATTTTCCATAAAGGAATCGGAGTTTTTTACAATAAGAGGAAGCAGCGAGCGAGAGGGCGGCTGTCCCGTTTCCGAGCATGATTTTGAGCTGCTGGAGGCATTTGTCATGGAAAATCCCCTGTCTGCGCTTCCTGGTCAGCCAAATTATCTTCTCAAGCCCTCCGGAGAGGGAAAGGAAAGGATACTGGCTGCAAAGGGCTTCGCAGGTACGATAGTTCTGAAAAACGGCACCCAGTTCGAGATACTTCCTGCTCTGTCCATAATCTCCAAGGACGGCAGACGCCTTTCCGAAAAGCATATGCTTCTTGAAATGATAAAGGCAAACCCTGCCCTGCCCATGAAAAACTACAATATCAATACCATGGCGGCGGAAAGACTGAACATCTTCGAGACCTTCGTGCTTTCCTTCGTAAATGATTGCTTTGATATCGTCAACGATGGACTTAAGCAGAGCTATACCCCGTATATGGCAAACGAGAACTTTCTTAAGGGAAAGGTAGTGTACAGCAAGCACGCCACCAAGAATTTTGCTCATAAGGACAAATTCTATGTGCAGTACGATATTTTCACCATAAATCGTGCGGAAAATCGTCTGATAAAATCTACGCTCAACTATCTGAGAAAGATAACATCATCAGCGAGAACCCGAAATAAGATAGATATCCTGTTAGCAAACTTCGACGGAGTGGACTTTTCTGTGAATTATACTCAGGATTTTGCCGCCTGCGTCCATGACAGAAGCATGCTCAGATATAATGGAGCTATCAGATGGGCACAGATATTCCTGCTGAAAAAGAGCGGGATATCCATTGCTATGGGAAGAAATGTGAATTACAGCGTGATGCTCCCCACCGAGCAGCTTTTCGACTGCTATATATCCAGTGTGCTTAACCATGTTATCGACAGAAGCAACTTCAGCATCGAGATACAGCACAAGATATATCCTGTTCTTAACAGAAGAGTGCCGAATATTGACCAGAAGCCGGGAATGTTCCTGACTCGCAAATTCGATAAGCACAGGGTCATTATCGACGCTAAGTGGCAGTCTCTTGATGCCGATAAGGATAATTACGGTATAAAAGATATTGATATATACAATGCGTATAATATGCAGGAGACCTATAATGCGGAAACGGTTTATTATCTCTATCCTCTGACGGAGAAGATCAGAGGAAAGGAGCCGAACATCGTTTTCCGCGACGATGAAAGGATACTGGGAAGAGTGTGCTTTATTGACCTCAGTAATATCGAACAGAGCCTTGTTGATGTGCTTATGCAGATCTATAACGACGAGCTTGATATGAGCGAGGTTGGATAGCGAAATTTTGGAAATCTCTTGACAAAGTATTTTTTTTACGTGTTATAATGTAATTGTAAAAAGTGATGTTGTGTCTCATGGCGACACGCAAATGCCCCCTCGGAGCTGCAACTCTGAGGGGGCTTCATTTGAAAATTTTTTTCATATATTGACAAAACCGATTTTGTGTGATATAATGTAAATGTAATAAGTGATATTGTGTTCCATGGCGACACGCAAACGAACCCCCTCGGAGTGCCAGCTCCGAGGGGGTTCTTCATTTTGGGGTTGTCGGGGCTACTTTCTGTCAAGCCACTTGCAGATATAATAGGTGATTATACCTGCCACAACAGAAAGTATAAGTGATACTATGTATTCCACGGCTTCCATCTCCTCCCTGCGGAAGAGCCCGACAAGGTTATCTTACCATATATCAAATGTTTTGTTAAATTTTGTTAATTATTCAAAGCTGTTAATTTTGTGCAAATTATGGTTTGACTGTTGCATTTTTGGCAGATATGTGATATAATATATACATATACATATTTTTTCCCGAACTAAAATGGAGGTGGCGGCACTTGGATATCAATATTCCCGAAAATATAAACTTTGTAATAAAAAGACTGGAAAGCCGCGGCTTCGAGGCATATATCGTCGGAGGCTGTGTCAGAGATTCTCTTATGGGACTGGTTCCCGATGATTACGATGTTACCACAAATGCTCTTCCTGAGCAGATAAAAAACTGCTTTTCTGACACAAAGACCATAGATACAGGCATAAAGCATGGTACAGTTACTGTGGTGTCGGGTGGCGAAAATGTGGAGATAACCACCTATCGCGTGGACGGTGAATATAAGGACTTCCGTCGTCCCGAAACGGTCTCCTTTACGGATAAGCTCACCGAGGACCTGTCCCGCAGAGACTTTACTATAAACGCAATGTGCTATTCCCACAGGACGGGAATTATCGACAAATTCGGCGGTCAGAGGGATCTGTTCAATCATCTGATACGCTGCGTTGGAGAACCCGAAAAGCGCTTCGGCGAGGACGCTCTCCGCATACTCCGTGCTCTGAGATTTGCTTCGAGATTTGATTTTGCCATTGAACCTACTACCTCTCTGGCTATTCATGAGATGTGCGGTCTTGTGACCGAGGTCTCCGCCGAAAGGATAAGAACAGAGCTTGTGAAGCTGCTTTGCGGAAAGGCACCTGCGGAGATACTCATTGAATATTCCGACGTTTTCACGAAAATAATCCCCGAGTTTAAAAGATGCCTGAACTTTGAACAGCATAGCAGCTATCATATCTACGACGTCTGGGAGCATATTGCATATTCTGTGGAAAATTCCTCGGACGACCCCTATGTGCGGACAGCACTGTTTTTCCACGATATAGAAAAACCCTCCTGCTTTCGTTACGACGAGGAGGGTGAGGGACATTTCCCGAATCATGAGAAAAAGGGAGCGGAAACCGCGGAAAATATCATGCGGCGCTTAAAATTCGACAATAAGACCATTGATATCGTCAGCTGTCTGATAAAATATCATTATGTGACTCCCGTGGACGACAAGATCGTTGTGAAAAAGCTGCTATGGGAGATAGGCGACAAAAACTTAGGCAGACTTATCGAGGTCATCAAGGGCGATAGCCGCGCAATGCAGAGCTTCTGTCTGGATAAGCTGACCGTTCTCGACGCTATGAAGATAAGAATGTACGACGTTATCCGCAGCGGCGAATGCTACAAGGAGGATATGCTGGCACTAAAGGGCGATGATATCGCAGCGGAGGGCTTTGTCGGAAAGGAAATCGGCGATGCGCTGCATTTCCTTGTTGAGGCTGTCATAGACGGCAGAGTGAAAAATGAAAGGTCAGAGCTTATGAAGGCTCTTTTTGAAAGAAAAGCAAAGAGCTCCTGCGGAGAAGTCACGCAGCCTGTCCAGCACTGTTAGTTTTTAGATAGACAGAATTATCCCGCGGAGGCAGGAACCGCCGCGGGATAATCAGTAAAGCTTTGTCAGGTCAGTGGGAAGAACTATCCGTATCGTCGGAGCCGCGAAGCTCGGATATAATGTCGAGGAAGCTTTCAACGTCGGAAAAATCCTTGTAAACCGACGCAAATCTCACATAGGCCACCTTGTCCAGCTCCTTTAAGTAGCTGAGTACCATATCGCCTATCTGCGAGGTAGTTATCTGTGAAAGCATATTTGTCATGCAGTAATTCTCAATGCTGTCCACGATGCGGTTTATATCGCTTAAGGATACAGGCCGTTTCTTTACGGCGATAGACATGCTCTGGATAAGCTTTGCCCGATTGAACCGCTCAAAGGTGTTATCCTTCTTGTTCACAAGAAGCTCGGGGATCTCTATTGATTCAAAGGTGGTAAATCTTTTGCCGCATTTGATGCACTCTCTTCGGCGGCGGATCTTTCCTTCATAGGGACGGGAATCTATTACCTTAGAATCGTCATATCCGCAAAAGGGACAAACCATACATGCAGCCTCCTCGCAAAAATATTGTATAAATATATTATATAATATTTGTGCAAAAATGTCAAGAAAATATTTTCACTGCGAAAAAATTTCCGTAATAACCGCAGGCTCAGAAAGGATCGGTCATAAAAATGAATGGAGTAAAATATCTATTATTATCAACAGTTATTTTAATGCTGCTGGTATTCGGTCTGACCAGCTGTACGGGAGATGATGCGGTGAAGAAAAATACCGAACAGGACGCCGATGAGATAAATCTCAGCGATGAAAATTACGAGACGGTGGATATCCCTGAGCTTCCCGTGGATACCTCCGACCCTGATGACGCGGATAATACCTGGGCGATGTTCCTCATTAACGAGCAGAATCCTCTGCCCAGAAGATACGATGATGTTATCGAAACTGAGCTTGTTGATGAGACCTATCGTGAGTATTTCCTTGATTCGAGGGCTGCGGAGTATTACAAGAACATGCTGGAAGCTGCTGCCGGTGACGGCATAGAACTTATCACCGTTTCCGCTTACAGGACCTACGATTATCAGAAAAATAACTTCGACAGCAACGTCGAGGACAGAATGTCAGAGGGCATGAGCTATTCAGATGCGTACAAGGATTCCCTTGCAAGCGTGCAGCTTCCCGGACAGAGCGAGCATAATGCAGGTCTTGCGGTGGATATCCTGTCCAATGAGTACAATAGCATGGACGATGATGGCTTTGAAAATACCGAAGCCTTTAAGTGGCTTGACGAGCATGCGGCGGAGTATGGCTTTATCCTGCGTTACCCCAAGGGAAAGACCGATATCACGCAGATAATCTATGAGCCGTGGCATTACCGCTTTGTGGGAATCTATTATGCCAAGGAGATAAAGGAAAGCGGTCTTTGCATGGAGGAGTATTTCGACAGCAAGGGCTGGCTTGACGATGAAGGCGCTGCCACCAGTCACACTATCTACGACCAGAACCCTGATATGGAGCTTTCTCACGAGACCTATACCACTGAGACGGTCATGGGAGATGATCTTCCTGACGAGTTCAAGGAGGACTCTGCCGACGATGAGGAAGAGGCTGTGACTGAGGATTCGGAAGAGACTGACGCGGAGCAGTCCGAAGAATAAATATCAAAAAGAAAACGGATAGGCTGAAAAACAGCTTATCCGTTTTTTGTGTGTTAAAATTCTATCCTGCTTCTTCTGAAGTTGAGCAGACGCTTTACCTTTGATGCTATTGCGATAGTCGTTTCCGCCAGCGCACAGTATTTGTCCACCATAATAATTACCCAAGTTTCCCTGTATCTGGGGAAATGTGTGAGAGTCACGGGATACATATGCTTTGCGATGATATCCTTTTCCATATTGGTCAGCTCGAAGTGCTTTTCGGCGTTCTCAAGAGCCGTTTTGGGGTGCAGATATGCATGACTCGGCTTTTTTTCGGTGTGCCAGTCATAGAGGAAAAGGTCGTGAAGAAGTCCCGCTCTTGCTCCTGCTCTTGCGTCAAGGGAAAAAAGCTTGCAAATAAGATAATTATAATATGAAACATTCAGGCAGTGCTGAAATGTGGTTATACCGCCGTGCTGTATGTATTCCTTCATGCTGCAGACAACGTCGCTGCCAAGCAGGTCGGACACATAGGAATAGTATTCGCTGTTTTCTCCTTCTTCCGAGTCCAGGTCCAGATGAGAGCCAAGTGCCTTTATCATTGGTCTGTATCATATCCTTTCTTTTTGTCTCTGCCGCAGATCTACTTGATTTAATCTGCTATTTTTATTATATATTTAAATTATTAATATTTCAATACACAATTATTATATAGATTATGTCCACTTGTTGATAAAAATTGTGCAGTTATCACAAAAATAAAAAAAGTGACAAGTTATGTAATATAATTATACTAACAGGATAAATTATATAAAATTATGCAAAATAAAGAATAGATTTGTTTAAAATGCACATAAAAAAGGGAAAAAATTCTGAATTAATTTTATCAAAAATTTCTTTTGACGGTTGCAATTTTCGCTGATATGGTGTATAATTATATCAAAGTGGTGAAAAGCAGTTAAAAGTGGGGACCAGTGGTGAATTTCAACCCCCGTTTCAACAGCCTGTTGAATATTACAAATCGGTTAAAGATAAAAAGGAGGCGATAACATGGCTCAGGCTCTTATGGGTACTTATAATCACGTCATTGACCCTAAGGGACGTATGGCATTCCCTACAAAGCTGAGAGAACAGCTTGGTGAGAGCTTTGTTATCACTATTGACCCTGCAGGCTGCCTTTTTGCTTATTCCGCTGAGGAGTGGGAAATTTTCACCGATAAGATAAAGACTCTTACGGGAGCGGCTGCTAAGGCTGCTATCAGAAAGCTCTACGCTAACGCTGTTACCGCCGAGGCCGATAAGCAGGGACGTATCCTTATCCCTCAGAATCTCCGCGAATTTGCGGGGCTGGAGCATGATGTCACCGTTATCGGAAGCCTTAACCATGCAGAGATATGGGACAGTAAACGCTATGCGGAGCAGGAAGAGAAATTCTCCGACGAGGAGCTGGCAAATGCTCTGGATATGATAGCATTATGATACATATACAGCTTGTATAATTTATACAACATTAAACATAATGCAATAAATATCAAAGGAATTATTAAAATATGGAATTTTCTCATATTCCCGTACTGCTTGAACAGTGTTTAGAGGGACTTGATATAAAACCCGACGGTATCTATCTGGACGGGACCTGCGGCGGAGCCGGACATTCCCGCGAGATCGCAAAAAGACTTAAAAATGGCAGACTTGTGGGTATAGACCGTGACCCTGAAGCTGTGAAAACTGCGTCGGAGCGTCTTGCAGGCTATAATGCACAGGTCGTTAAGGGAAATTATTCCGAGATAAAGGATATCTCCGCAGAGCTTGGCATTGAAGGCTATGACGGGATTCTCCTTGATCTGGGAGTTTCCTCCTATCAGCTGGACAACGGCAGCAGAGGCTTTTCCTATCATACCGACGCTCCCCTTGATATGAGAATGTCCATGGAGGGCATATCTGCAAGGGATATCGTAAATACCTACTCCGAACAGCAGCTCTCAAAGATTCTCTTTGAGTATGGCGAGGAAAAATTTTCACGCAATATCGCTGCGAACATCATCGCCGCAAGAAATGAAAAGCCTATAGAAACTACTCTGGAGCTTGCGGAAATAGTCAAAAGCTCTATTCCTGCAAGATTTAGACGGGAAAAGAATCCCTGCAAGAAAAGCTTTCAGGCGATACGCATCGCCGTGAACTGCGAGTTTGAACACCTTGATAAGGGTCTTGACGATGCCTTCGATATGCTGAATATCGGCGGGAGACTCTGCGTTATAACCTTCCATTCGCTGGAGGACAGGATAGTAAAGCAGCGCTTTGCGTCCTTCTGTACGGGCTGCATATGCCCGCCGGATTTTCCTCAGTGCGTGTGCGGCAGGACCCCTGCGGGAAGACTTGTCAACAGAAAGCCCATAGAGGCGGACCCAAAAGAGCTTGAAGCTAATGTCAGAAGCAGAAGCGCTAAGCTAAGGATTATAGAAAAAATAAAGGAAAGGGAGTGCTGATATATGTCCAGAAGAAGAGGTACAGCACACGTTACAGATATAGCTCCTAAAAATGAACGGGAAAATATAAAGTATTCGGAGCCATCTCATTCAAGCGCAAATATCGTAAGAAGCCAGAAAAAGGACGAGGCTCCCGGAACATATACCAGACTTATCGTGACCTTTCTCCTTGCGGGACTTGTTTTCTCGGCGGTTATCTCCGCTAAGGTGGAGGCAACGGCTATCCGCAGCAGCATAAATGAGGCTCAGAGAGAGGTCGATATGCTCCGCAGCGAAAATACTCGCATGCAGGCGGAGATAGAAACTAAGACCTCCCGCAAAACAGTGGAAAATTACGCCGAAAATATACTCGGCATGCAGAAGCTGGATAAATCCCAGTGCGAGTATATCAGTCTTGAAAGCGGAAACGTTATCGAAATTCCCGACGGCGAGGAAAATATTTTTGTCAAGCTTTATAATAAGGTGTCGGATTTCTTTGAGTATTTAAGGGGATAAGTCCGCTTTCTATATTACATACATCATCTGCGGGCTGCATAACTTGCAGCCCGCATTTTGGACGGTAATATGATCATAGTATATAGTGAATAGAACCTAAAACTAAGAAAGGAAAGATCTATGAGCAATAATGCAAAGTCAAGAAAAAAAGACAATCATCGGCCCGACGGACAGATGCGCAGACGTATGCTCCTTATATGCGTTGTACTGGTGATATTTATCGCATATATCGTTTTTACGCTGTTTAAGATCTCAATTATTGACAATGCTAAATATGAGGCTCTCGCCAATGAAAATCAGTTCAGAAGCAACGTTATCAAGGCGAACCGAGGCAGTATCTACGACTCTACGGGAAAGATACTGGCTCAGTCGGCCACGGTTTATACTATTGCTGTGGCGCCTGTTAAGCTGGCGGATATCGAGGACCTCACAGAACAGACAAGACAGAAACAGGCTGTGGCGAAAATACTCAGCGATAATATCCCCGATATCGAATATGATTCCTTCCTTGAAAAGCTGGAAAAGGCTATCAAGGATAATCCTGATTCTCAGTGGCTCAAGGTCGCAGATAAGATTGAAAAGCCTGTTGCTGACGAGATAATCGCCGAGATGAACGAGCAGGAGCTGGAATCAAAGGTCATTTTCACCAATCAGGATACTAAGAGATATTATCCTCAGGGCGATCAGGCGGCGGCTGTTATCGGATTTACAAATTTCGACGGAGACGGCGTTTACGGCGTTGAGGCTTACTATAACGACTACCTCGCAGGCGTGGACGGAAAGAATATCACCGCTACCGATGCAAATGGCGATGAAATGCCCTACAAAAACGACAAGAACTATTCCGCTAAGGACGGAAGCTCCATTTATCTTACTCTGGACATGAATCTGCAGTATTTTCTGGAGAACAACCTCAACGCCGCTATCGAGGATTACGGCGTCGAGAACAGAGCCTGCGGCATCATGATGAACGCTAAAACGGGAGCTATCCTTGCAATGGCAACAACTCCCGGCTTTGATCTTAACGACAGAAATTCCATATACTACTACAAGGACAGGAATACTCTTGCAGAGATAGAGGATCAGGACCTCTACGACGAGACCTATGCCGCACTCCGCGAGAAACAGTGGAAAAACAAGGCTATCTCCGAAACCTATTACCCCGGCTCCGTTTTCAAGGTCATCACAGGCTCGGCGGCTCTGGAGGAAAAGGCGGTAAATCTTAATACCATATTCTCCTGCAATCATACCTACACCGTTATAGATACGGATTTCCACTGCTGGACGGCAGGCTCTCACGGACCTCTCGATTTCCAGCGTGCTATGACCGTTTCCTGCAACCCCTTCTTTATCCAGGTAGGTCAGGCTCTGGGCGGAACTAAGTTCTGCGAGTATTTCAAGACCTTCGGCTTTACCGAGAAAACAGGTATAGACCTTCCCGGTGAGGTGGACAGTATCTATGTTCCGGCGGAAAATATGGGACCTGTTGAGCTTGCATCGAGCTCCTTCGGTCAGACTAACAAGATAACTCCTATTCAGATGATAACCGCATATGCGGCAGTAATAAACGGCGGATATCTTATTCAGCCTCATGTTGTTGAAAAGATAGTGGATTCCAAC
>CAMEYZ010000009.1 GCA_945947715.1 uncultured Clostridia bacterium
CTCATCAGGTTATCGTTCCTGAGATCGACGGTATCACAATTGATGTTCCTCAGCCTACTAAGATCATTATCAACGGCATCGACAAGCAGGCTGTTGGCCAGTTCGCTGCTGAGGTAAGAGAAAAGAGACCTCCTGAGCCTTATAAGGGCAAGGGTATCCGCTACACCGGCGAGAGAATCATCCGCAAGGAAGGTAAGGCTGGTAAGGGTAAGAAGTAGTCTCTTCGGCTTTCAGATATTCGAAATAAATATCCTGATATACGAAAGAGGATGGGACAGCTTTTCGCTACTATCCTCCAGTTTGAAAAGGAGTTGAATCTAATGGTAAAGCAGTTCGACAGAAAGGCTGCAAGAGCTAAGAGACAGCTGAGAGTCCGCAATAAGATCAGCGGCACAGCAGAGTGCCCCAGACTCAACGTTTTCCGCAGCTCTAAGCACATCTACGCTCAGATCATTGATGACGTCGCAGGCGTAACTCTCGCAAGCGCTTCTTCAATGGACAAGGGCTTCTCCGCTAACGGAGGCAATATGGACGGCGCATACGAGGTCGGTAAGGCTATCGCTGAAAAGGCTAAGGCTAAGGGCATCTCTGATGTCGTTTTCGACCGCGCAGGCTATCTCTATCACGGCAGAGTTGCAAAGCTCGCCGAGGGCGCAAGAGAGGGCGGACTTAATTTCTAAGAGATTAGGTTCTTGCCCCGAATAACTTAAGGAGGTTACAATTTTGGCAAAGATAGATGCTTCAAATCTCGAACTTACCGAAAAGGTTGTTGCCATTAACAGAGTTTCTAAGACTGTTAAGGGCGGCCGTATCTTCAAGTTTGCTGCTCTCGTGGTTGTCGGCGACGGCAACGGCACAGTAGGCTTCGGTATGGGAAAATCGGGAGAAGTTCCCGACGCTATCCGCAAGGGTATCGAGGATGCTAAGAAAAATTTGATCAAGGTTTCTCTGAAGGGCTCTACTATCCCTCACGAGACTATCGGTAAGTTCGGCGCAGGCAGAGTGCTTATGAAGCCCGCTGCAGCCGGTACAGGTGTTATCGCAGGCGGTCCTGTTCGTGCCGTTATCGAAATGGCTGGTATCAAGGACATCAGAACTAAGTCCCTGCGCTCCAACAACGCATGCAACGTAGTAAGAGCTACGATTAACGGTCTTGCAAGCCTTCGCAGCGCAGAAGAGGTCGCTCAGGTTAGAGGTAAGACTGTAAAGGAAATCTTAGGATAAGGAGGATGTCGACATGGCACTTAATGTAAAGCTCGTAAAGAGCCTTAACGGTCGCACCAAGGATCAGATAGCTACTGCTAATTCTCTCGGTCTTCGCAAGATCGGCGACGCTTCCCAGCAGCCCGACAACGACGCTACTAAGGGCAAGATAAAGAAGATATCCCACCTCATCGAGGTAACAGAAGGCTAATTAACAAGGAGGTGCAAAACCATGAAGTTACACGAATTATCACCTGCACCCGGCTCTGTCAAGGACGTTAAGCGCATAGGCAGAGGCCATGGCTCCGGTCACGGTAAGACTGCCGGTAAGGGCCATAAGGGTCAGTGGGCTCGTTCTGGCGGCGGCGTAAGACCTGGCTTTGAAGGCGGTCAGATGCCCCTCGCAAGAAGAATCCCTAAGAGAGGCTTCAACAATATATTCGCAACTAAGTATGCAACAGTCAACGTTTCCGCACTTGAAGTTTTCAAGGAGGGAACTACAGTCGACGCTGAACTGTTAAAGGCACAGGGCATCATCAAGAAGGAGCTTGACGGCGTTAAGATCCTCGGAAACGGTGAGCTTACTAAGAATCTTACAGTAAAGGCTGCGGCTTTCTCGGCTTCGGCTAAGGAAAAAATTGAGAAGGCAGGCGGGAAGGCTGAGGTGATGTAATGTGTTCAAAACTTTCAGAAATGCCTGGAAGGATGAATCGCTTCGCAAGAAGATCTTATTCACATTACTCATTATAGTTATTTTCCGTTTCGGATGTACGCTTCCGGTTCCGTTCCTGGACGCAAGCAAGCTGGGCGATCTTATGGGCACTGGCTCCATTCTCACCTATCTTGATACGCTCTCGGGCGGCGCTCTCTCAAAGGGTACGGTATTCGCACTTTCAATTCAGCCCTTTATCAACGCACAGATCATTATCCAGCTTCTTACCTACGCTCTTCCGCCTCTGGAAAGACTCTCCAAGGAGGGCGAAGAGGGTAGAAAGACGCTCCAGAAGATCACTAACGTTGTTTCTCTGGTTATCTCTCTCGTAATGGCTTACGCTTATTACGTTACTATGAGAAATCAGGGGGCTGTACGGTATACGTCAGGTTTTGAAGGCGCTTTCGTTGCAGTGGTTATCATCGCAACCTTTACAGCAGGCTCCAGCCTTATCGTTTGGCTTGGAAACCTTATCAACGACAAGGGCATCGGTAACGGTATCTCTATCCTGCTCTTTGCAGGTATCGTCGCAAGAGGTCCTTCTGCTCTGCTGAGCCTCGTTAATAACATCAATTCCGATACCAAGTACGTTATACTCGTTCCCCTTATCATCATCGTATTCATTCTTATGATCGGCTTTATCGTTCTTATGAACGAGTCCGAGAGAAGAATACCCGTTCAGTTCGCTAAGCGCGTTGTGGGCAGAAAGCAGTATGGTGGTCAGAATACTCATATTCCTATCAAGGTTGCAATGAGCGGCGTTATGCCTATCATCTTCGCTATGTCTTTCATGGCGATTCCTGCGACTATCGGAATGTTCAAGGCTCCTTACGCAACGCCTGAGGGCTTCTGGCAGAATTTCTACAACGGCTTCCTCAACGTATTCAGCTACAACAGCGTCTGGTACGGTATAATCTATTTTGTACTGATCATCGCATTTAACTACTTCTATGTATCTATGATGTATGATCCGATACAGATCGCAAACAATCTTCGTCAGAACAACGGCGGTATCCCCGGTATCAGACCTGGAAAGCCTACCTCCGATTACATCAAGAGGATCCTCTCTAAGATTACTCTTATCGGAGCTGTTTTCCTCGGCGTTATCGCAGTTCTCCCCATTCTGTTCAACAGGGCCTTCCCCACACTGAACATCTCAATGGGTGGTACTTCGATCCTGATCGTCGTAAGCGTATCGCTGGAAACTATGAGAACGCTCGAGTCGCAGCTTATGATGCGTCACCATTCGGGCTTCCTCGAATAATAAATCATTGGGAGGATATCCTCCCGTGTTCAGCCGCAGTTTTCTATTTTATAAGTTTCCGCCTTCCGGCGGAGGAATGGAGAATATTATGAATTTGATTCTTCTCGGCGCTCCCGGCGCAGGCAAGGGCACACAGGCTGAGGTCATCAGCAAGACTCTCGGAATTCCTCAGATCTCTACTGGAAATATCCTGAGAGAAGCCGTTAAAAACGGTACAGAGTGCGGTCTTAAGGCAAAGTCCTTTATGGACAGCGGCGCTCTCGTTCCCGATGATGTCGTTATCGGTATTCTGAAGGACAGGATCGCTGAGGACGACTGCAAGAATGGATTTATTCTCGACGGATTCCCCAGAACAGTGCCTCAGGCTGAGGCTCTCGAAGCTATGGGCGTCCGCATAGACAAGGTTATCGAGATAGATGTTCCTGATGAGGATATTAAGAACAGAATCGGCGGCAGAAGAGTATGCGAAAAGTGCGGTGCTTCCTACCACGTATCCTTCAAGCCTACTAAGGTGGAGGGTATTTGCGACAGCTGTGGCGGCAACACCGTTCAGCGTAAGGACGACGCTCCCGAGACTGTTATCGAAAGACTTAAGACCTACCATGAAACAACTGCTCCGCTGGTGGATTTCTACAAGAACCTCGGCAAGCTCACAACAGTTGTTGGCAAGCCTACAGTTGAAGCTACTTCTGAGCTTATGCTCGCTGCAATAAAGGCGTAAACCGAAAGGCACTGCAAATGGTTAATGTTAAATCAAAGTCCGAACTGGAAATAATGCGTGAGGCCGGTATTATCGCCGGAAACGCACTCCACTTCGGCGGGCAGAGTATCAAGCCCGGTATGACTACCTATGAGCTTGACAAGATCATCCACGACTATATCGTTAAGCACGGAGCTACGCCCTCCTTCTTAGGCTACGGCGGCTTTCCAGGCTCCGCCTGCATCTCGATAAACAATAAGGTCATTCACGGTATCCCTTCCAAAAAGGAACGCATCCGTGAGGGTGATATCGTCAGCATAGATGTGGGAGCTTACTACAAAGGCTTCCACGGTGATACCGCTTATACCTTTGCTGTCGGAAATGTTTCTGAGGAAGCGCGTCAGCTCCTTAAGGTCACAAATGAAAGCCTTTTCAAGGGCATTGAACAGGCAGTCATCGGTAACCGCGTCGGCGATATCTCACACGCCGTCGAAGAGCACTGCACTTCTTTTGGATATGGCGTTGTCAAGCAGTTCGTCGGTCACGGCGTCGGCATGAAGCTCCATGAATCTCCCGAGGTCCCCAATTTCGGACGCGCGGGTCACGGCTTCAAGCTCTGCGAAGGCATGGTAATCGCCATAGAACCTATGATCAACGCTAAAGGCGAAGGAGTTAAAACTCTCTCCGATGGCTGGACTGTGTTGACCGAGTCAGGTTCACTCTCTGCTCATTTTGAGCATACAGTCGCAATCACGTCCAATGGGCCGGAATTGTTAACGATGCCCACTATAATTTAGAGGGGGACGAATTGTGGAAGCCGTAAACGGAAGGATCGTTAGGGTAATTGCAGGACATGACAGGAATCTGTTCATGGTTATCACCGCAGTCGAGGGAGATTTCGCTTTTCTGTGCGACGGGAAATCCCGAAAGCTCGCAAAACCTAAGAAAAAGCGTTTAAAACACCTGAGATTTACCAATACTGTAATTGATACCGCCGATCTGACCGATAAAAAGCTCAGAAGAGTTATCGGAGAATTTGCCGGTAACACTCGCAAAACCGAAACCGAAAATCCGTAAGGAGGCGTTATACGCTTTGTCTAAGGAAGATGTAATTGAAATCGAAGGAACAGTTGTAGAGGCTCTTCCCAACGCAACCTTCCAGGTTGAGCTTTCAAACGGACACAAGATTCTTGCCCATGTTTCCGGTAAGCTGAGAATGAACTACATCAGAATCGTTCCCGGCGACAAGGTAACTGTTGAGATGTCGCCGTATGACCTCTCTAAAGGCAGAATTACATGGAGAGCAAAATAAGCGGATATATTCTGCACAAGTAAACCAAATCACGATAGTAGGAGGAATTATCAATGAAAGTAAGACCTTCAGTTAAGCCTATCTGCGAAAAGTGCAAGGTAATCAAGAGAAAAGGTAAGATCATGGTTATCTGTGAAAATCCTAAGCACAAGCAGCGTCAGGGCTAATAAAATCTTAAAAACAACTCGTACTTTTTTGTACGTAATTTTTAGCGGAGGTGTATTGTATAATGGCACGTATTGCCGGTGTTGACCTTCCCAAGGATAAGAGAGTAGAAATCGGACTTACTTATATCTACGGAATCGGTCGTAAATCTGCTGAGACAATTCTTGCAAACACAGGGGTTAACCCCGATACCAGAGTAAAGGACCTTACTGAGGATGACGTGGCTAAGCTGCGTGAGTATATCGACCACAACTACATGGTTGAGGGCGATCTCAGAAGAAGCGTTGCTCTTAATATCAAGAGACTTGTTGAAATTGGCTGCTACAGAGGCGTTCGTCATCGTAAGGGTCTCCCCGTTAGAGGTCAGAGAACTAAGACTAACGCAAGAACTCGTAAGGGTCCTGTAAAGACAATCGCTAACAAGAAGAAGTAAGGAGGACAAAAGTATGGCACAGGCTAAGAAGACGACTGTCAGAAGACGTCGTGAGCGTAAGAATATTGAAAATGGCGCTGTTCATATCCAGTCCACTTTCAACAATACGATCGTAACTATCACAGATACTCAGGGAAATGCTATCTCTTGGGCATCTGCAGGTGGCCTCGGTTTCAGAGGCTCTAAGAAGTCCACTCCCTTCGCAGCTCAGACTGCTGCTGAAACTGCAGCAAGAGCAGCTATGGAGCATGGTCTTAAAACAGTAGAGGTTTACGTAAAGGGTCCTGGAGCTGGCCGTGAAGCAGCTATCAGAGCTCTTCAGACTGTAGGTCTCGAGGTCAAGCTCATTAAGGACGTAACTCCTATCCCTCACAACGGATGCCGTCCTCCTAAGAGAAGACGTGTCTAATTTATCGGAGGTGTTATTGAAATGGCAGTTAATAAAGATCCTATCTTAAAGAGATGCCGCTACTTCGGCATCAGCCCCATGGTTATGGGCGTTTCTAAGGAGTCCAAGAGAAACCCTGGCGCTAATAACAGAAAAAAGGTCTCTGAATATGGCATGCAGCTTAAGGAAAAGCAGAAGCTGAAGTTCATCTACGGCGTTATGGAAGATCCCTTCCGCCATTATTTCGAGATCGCTAACAAGATGGAGGGTAAGGCCGGTGATAACCTTATCACTATCCTCGAGTCCAGACTTGATAATGCAGTATACAGAATGGGCCTTGCTCTTACAAGACGTGAGGCAAGACAGCTCGTTACTCACAGACACTTCACCGTTAACGGCAAGCGCATCAATATCCCTTCTTACAGACTTAAGGTCGGCGATGTTGTCGCTCTCTACGAGGGCAGCAGAAGCAGCGCTAAGTTTAAGGACGTTGTTGAGCAGACCGCTGGCAGAGTAACTCCTCTCTGGCTTGAAGCTGATAAGGATAACTTCTCTGCAAAGGTTGTCCGCATGCCCGGCATGGAGGACATCGACTACGAGACTGAGACAAGCCTTGTTGTTGAGCTTTATTCCAGGTAATAAGCTTTCCGCTTATTATTTCACTACGACGCGAATTAGGAGGGTTTTGTAAATGCTGGAAAAAATTGTTACGCCGGAAATTGAAACCGCAAAGCTCGAAAGCAACGGAACATACGGTATGTTCGTACTCGCTCCGCTGGAGCGCGGCTATGGTACAACTCTCGGCAACAGCCTGAGACGAGTGCTGCTCTCCTCGCTTCCGGGTGTCGCAGTTACATCTGTAAAGATTGAAGGCGTACACCACGAATTATCTACAATCCCCGGAGTTAAGGAGGATGTCACTGAGATCATCCTTAACCTTAAAGGCTTGACTGCAAAGCTTTACGGCGAAGCGCCCAAGACGGTCTACATTCAGGCGGAGGACGAATGCGTCGTTACCGCTGGCGATATTAAGACCGATTCCGAGGTGGATATCCTTGTGCCTGATATGCACATCGCTACCCTCGGTAAGGACGCTAAGCTGTATATGGAAATTGTACTGGATAAGGGCAGAGGCTATGCTCCCGCAGAAAAGAACAAGCGCCCTGATCTTCCCGATACCATTGCAGTTGATTCCATTTACACGCCTGTACTGAAGGTAAATTACCGCGTCGAGGATACTCGTCTCGGTAACGTTACGGACTATGATAAGCTTATCCTTGAGGTTTGGACCGATGGTACCATCTCCGCTAAGGAAGCTGTGTCTCAGGCAGCCAATCTCCTCAACGAGCACCTGAAATTATTCATCAATCTTTCCGATGAGTCCTCCATAACCGAGATCATGGCGGAAAAGGATGAAAAGGGTAAAGAAAAGATCCTTGAGATGACCATTGAGGAACTTGACTTGTCAGTACGTTCATTCAACTGCTTGAAGCGTGCGGGAATTAATACTGTTGACGATCTGGTCAATAAGTCCGAAGAAGAAATGATGAAGGTTAGAAACCTTGGTAAAAAGTCCTTCGACGAGGTTAGGGAGAAAATGGCTTCACTGGGCCTGAATCTCTCCTCCGAGGACGACAGCTGAAATTAATTGTAAGGAGTGATCATAATGCCGGGAACAAGAAAGCTGGGCCGCACAAGCGACCACAGAAAGGCTATGCTCAGAGCTATGGTGACTTTCCTCCTCGAGAACGGAAAGATCGAAACCACAGTTACAAGAGCTAAAGAAGTTCGTTCTATGACTGAAAAGATGATTACAATAGCTAAGACTAACGATTTACATTCAAAGCGTCAGGTTCTTGCATATGTAACTAAGGAAGATGTTGTAAAGAAGCTGTTCGATGAGATCGCACCTAAGTATGCGGACAGAAACGGCGGCTATACAAGAATCTATAAGATCGGTCCCCGCCGCGGCGACGCAGCTGAGATGGCTATCATCGAGCTGGTTGACTGATCCTGATAATAATTTTTATCGCCCTGTGGATTTTTCCATGGGGCGCTTTTTTTGTGCGAATTATTAACAAGCCGTATTTGAAATGATAAAATTGCTAATATGCGACATAAAGCTTTATTTAAAATTGACATAAGTAACAAAAAATAAGCGCCTTCCTTGACAAATGAACGGATTTGTAGTATTATATAATTATGTAGGAGTATATACAAGGGATAATTGCGCTTGTTGCTCCGCATATAGATAGAAAATTAACGTGTGTATGTATATTTATCATTGAAAGGACCGACATGCCTTGGGAATGTCTAAAGGAACTAAAAAAGCCCTGAAAAAAGCCGTTAAAAAGAAAAATAAACGGCGCAGAGGCAGCTGGCTTTTTATTCAGCATGGCGACAGTATCAGCGAGGTGTTCAGCAAGCTCCTTACTCAGTTTGCTGTGCTCGTGCTTATCGCATGCGGAGTTATCCTATTAAATGAGCTTCGCATTTCCCTGAATACTAAACAGCTTAATTCTAACCTTAAAGAGATATGGCAGTCTTATAAGACCGAGCTGGGCGATACCTTGTCTGAGCTGGGCGTCGGCGAGGAGCCTGAACTGCTTCCCGCAGCACAGCAGCTGCTGGCTATCAATCCCGATACCGTGGGCTATCTGTATATCGACGGGACCGATATTTCTCTCCCTGTGGTACAGCGAAAGTCCTCCGACGGGAACAGCTACTACCTTAAGACCGCGTTTGATGGCTCTGCCAATAAGGCGGGTACCATTTTCCTCGATTACCGCGCTGAGCTTACCGCAAGGAAACGCTCCGATGTGCTGACGCTGTACGGCCACAATCAGCGGGATATGACCATGTTCGGGGAACTCAAATATTACAAGAACGATCTCGATTTTTATAAAAAGCATCCGACTATCAACTTTTCCTCAAACTACTCTGCGGACGTTTACAAGATCTTCGCTTACTTCGTTATCGAAACAAGAGAGGACCAGACCGCAGACGGAAATGTTTTTAAATATCATAACTACATCGACCTTGACAGGAATTCATATAAGGAATTCACCGACAACATTATGGAACGCTCCCAGATAATAACCTCTGTGGACGTTGAATACGGCGACGAGTTTTTGGTGCTTTCTACCTGCTCCAGCGAGTTTGAGGATTCCAGATTCGTCGTGTTCGCCCGCAAGACCCGCAAGGGCGAGGACCCTTCTGTGGATACCTCTTCGGCAGTGCTCAATTCTGCTGCTAAGGAGCCCGACTGGGACGTAATTTACTAATTTCAGGAGATTCTCATGCCAATAGATAATAAAGATAAAAATACATCGGGCGGCTCCCGATTTGCCGCACCCTCGGAAGCTTCTGCGGACAAGCACAAAAGCAGCTTCGCTCAGAGCTTTATTCCCTCTAAGGAGGACAGCGGCAAGGTTAAGGCTCGCAAAATAGCAGTGCTTATCGTTATCATTGCACTGCTGGCGGCGCTTGTGTTCTTCCTCGCTTCTCTTATGTCCGGCTCCCGCAAGGACAGCCCCGATACGGCAGAGGGCACCGAGCTCGAAACTAACGTTATCACTGAGGTGACTACTGAGGCCACAACTGTGACTACTGTCCCCGAAACTGAGACTACTACCGAAACTACTACTACACCTCCGCCTCCGTTGGTGATGCGTGATGATATAGCTTCCTATGTGGACCAGAATCCCGATACAGCGGGCTGGCTTACCGTGGGCGGAACATCTATCAACAGCGTTATCCTCCAGGGCGAGGACAATGACTTCTACCTTAACCATACCTTCTATGGAGGAAGCAGTCAGGCAGGCTCATTATATGTGGATTTCCGCTGCGTTATCAATGACTATGATTTCAATCAGTCGGATAATGTGACTATCTATGGCCACAATCAGGCGGACGGCTCCATGTTCGGAACTCTGCAGTATTACAAGGTCACACAGCAGAATACCAGCAGGTTCTCCTTCTACAAGGAACACCCTACCTTTACCTTCTCGAATCTTTATGAGGAGTATACATATAAGATCGTCGCAGTGTTCGTTTCTGAGTCCAGCTCTTCACAGGCAAGGGACGGGATTATCTTCGACCCACACAATTTTGTGAGGTTCAGCTCCGACAGCTCCGACAAGCGCAGCTTTGAGAGCTTCGTCAAGAACATCAACGAACGCACTGAAATACTCACAGGAGTGGATATCGAAGAGGGGGACAAGTTTATGACCCTTTCTACCTGCTCCAATGAATTTGATAACTCACGCTTTATCGTTATCGGAAGAAGAGTGCGGGACGGCGAAAGCCCTGAGGTCGATACCTCCCTTGCACAGCTGAATCCGAATGTCAAGGAGCCCGACTGGAACTACATCTACTACGGCAACTGACGTAACATAGATTGGAGATCAATATGTCAGAAGAAAAAAAAGAACAGGACAGCGAAACTGAGCCTGCCGAAAATAAAAACCATGTGGGCGGATTTTTCGACAGCCTTATCGCCGATTTTTCACTTGATGATCTGCCTGCTTCGGACAGCAAGAAGGATACCTCCGACGAGGACAGCGACGAGGTCGTTGTGGAAACCGTTGAGGGTATAACCCTTGATTCTCCCGAGGAACAAAGAGAAGCTGCAGATACTGAATCGGTGGTCCTGTTTGATCTCGACGATACATTATCCGCTTTGGAGGATATTACCGAGGACTCCCCAGTGGAGGCTGCTCCTGAAAAGGAGCCGGAGCCTCAAAAAGTAGGCTTTTTCCGCGGACTGTTCCCCATGAAGGGCGACAGCGTCTGGGAAATAATCAGAAAAATAATATTCCTTATCGCTGTGATTGTGTTCATCACTGCGGCGGTGCTCCTGATAATAAATATCGTGCAGTCAAAACAGGCTATGGAGGACCAGAAAAAGGACGAGGAAATTATCGTGACTACTGTGGCGACTACTATCGACGAAAACGGCGAGGTCGTTACTATTCCTCCCACAGAAGAGGAAATTTTAGAGCATAATTTCTCCGTAATGGAATATTATAAGAATATAAATCCTGATGTGGTGGGATTTATCGAGCTGGAGGGCTGCGGCATCGCTCAGCCTGTGGTCCAGACCGACGATAATCAGTATTATCTCACCCACACCTACTATAACGGCGTTAATCAGGCGGGCTCTATTTTCATGGATTACCGCTGCACCGTTAATGAGGATTATGTTTCCCCGAATATCGTGCTTTACGGCCATAATCAGCGCGATGGCACAATGTTCGGCAATCTTAAAAAATACAAGTACGACCTGGATTTCTATGCGGAAAATCCTGTGGTGACATTCAATACCGAGTTCGAATCCGGTCAGTATGTTATCTTCGCGTACTTTGTTACCAATACACTCGAAAAACAGGACAGTAGGGGAGAGGTCTTCCATTATCACGATTACATCGAGACCCTTTCTAATCCTGGTACCTTCGGCTGGTATATGAGCCAGGTCAACAAGAGAAATCAGATAATCTCTCCTGTGGACGTTACATATGGCGACCGTCTGCTGGTGCTTTCTACCTGCTCCAATGAGTATGCTGACTCCCGCTTTGTGGTGCTCGCACGACTTCTCCGCGAGGGCGAAACTGTGGATTCCTTCGACTTTACCAAGGCAAAATTAAACGAAAATGCCAAGGGCATCGACTGGAATGCGATACTTTCCGTTCCCACAAGGGCTCCCGCTGCGACGACTGTCACTACTACCACCGAAAGCGAAACCTCAGAGACTACTGTTCCTGAGTCTGAAATTTCAGATGAGGAAACTACCTCGAAACGCAGTAGAAAAACTACTTCGGAAACTACTGAGGAGGAAACTACTGCTGCCACCACTGAGGGCACGACCGTTCCTGTGACGGAGGAAACTACCGAAAAAACTAAGAAAACTACCGCGTCTGAAACGACTACTGTGGAGGAAACTACCGTTTCCGAAACAACAACGGTAGCTACTACAACTACTCCGTATATTACTACTACGCCGTATACTACTCCCACACCGCCGCCAACAACTACTACAGTGACGACGACCGTGACGACCACTATGCCGTCGGAAACTACTGCGGCTCCCACTCAGACGGAAGCTCCTGCACAGACAGAACCTCCTGCACAGACAGAACCTCCTGCTTCACCCCAGGACGGGGCAGAAGCTCAATAACCGAATTCCCCCATATGTACAGATAGAATGGAGATAGGCTTTGTATGTCCAAAGAGAAAGATAGGGCAAGAAAACCGCATTACGATATCGACAACAGAGGCGGCTACGACTATGCTCCCCGCAGACGCACTGCAGCGGATAATCAGGCTGCTGCCGGCGGGAAAAAACGAGTAAGTCCTGCGTTTATTGTTGCTGTTGTTGTGCTTGTGGCATGTCTTATCATTCTGGGGTGGTACTTCTATACCGCCTACGAGGCAAAGCAGAATAATCAGAAGATCTCCGAAATCTACAACAATACTACTCAGTACCGCGTGATACACGCTGCCGATGATGAGGACGGCTCTGATGTGACACAGGCTCCCTCTTCTGACGACGCTGATATCGGTGAGGTCACTGAGATAGTCCGAGAGCCACTGGTAATTACTCCGTCGGCTCAGGAGCTTCTGAACATCAATACCGATACCGTGGGATACGTTAGAATCCCTGGTATTATCGAGGAGGTCGTTGTTCAGGGCGAGGACGACAAGTATTATCTTACTCATAACTTTTACGGCGAGACTCGTCAGTGCGGCACCTGCTTCGCTGACTATCGCAATAACGTAAATGATTATCCCGACCTCCAGTCTGACAATATTGTCCTCTATGCTCATAATCAGAAGGACAACTCTATGTTTGGAAATATGGATTATTACCGCTGGAATTATAATTACTGGCAGGAAAATCCCTTTATATATTTCAGTAACAACTACGAGGAAAGCACCTACGTGATAATTTCTTCCTTTGTTACTAACGCTCTCCCTGAGCACGATGACGGCAATGTCTTTGATTATTGGAATTATATTGATTTCAATGATACGTATTCCTATGATGCGTTCGTTTCCGAAATAACAAAGCGCAGCACTATCATCACCGGGGTGGACGTTCAGCCGACAGATAAGTTTCTTACTCTCTCTACCTGCTCCACTGAGTGGGACGAGTCACGCCATGCTATCGTGGCAAGACGCCTTCGGGACGGGGAAACTACTGACGACTTCGATACCTCAAAACTGCAAATCAACCCAAATCCGAAATGGCCCGCTATATACTATAAATACCACGGCGGCTCATATACGGAATAAACAAACGAAAGAGATAACAGTACACCGAGACTTGTCCTGCGGGCATAAAAAATATACAGCCCTGAGCAGAAAAAGATAACGCTCCATGCATAAGACAAGCCAAATCAAGAGGCTCCGCAGCAACAGACTTCGGAGGCTCCGAAACAGGGTCTATATCCGTCAATGACATGGATATATCTGCAACCCGTGAAAGGATTCTGTTAAAAATGAAGCTGAAACACTTACTTAATGGCATAGCTGCTATCTTGACTGTGGGAATGTTTTATACCTTCTCATTCTGCATGGTCCAGGACGTCCATGAGGAGGATATCGCCTCTGACTACTTCTATGCCGAAAACACCGAGGAGACCGTTTCTGATGAGGCGCTTTATGTTCCTGATGCTGATGCTGTCTCCGACGAAACCGCTGCGGTGCTGCAGGCTGGAATTTCTTCCGTAAAGCCTAAGGCTCCCGCACAGATAATTATCCCTAAGGCAGTCCCCGATGTTGACGAGCTTATCTCGTCTGCACCCAGACTGGACGCCGATTCCGACGAGATCACCGACGAGAATTACAGCGAGAACAGCGTGCTCTACAGCGGCTTCTCCGATAATGAGCTGGATAAGATCTTTAAGGAAGAGGATAACGTATTCGAATATCAGAGCGCTTCTGCCTCTGCTTCCGAAAGCCGCAGCAGCGCAAAGTCTGCTAAGAAGGGCACCTCTTCTGAGGGTAGCACAGCATCGTCTGCTGCGCCTGACAGCGGAAATATCACCGCAGAGGATATAAACAGAGGCTATCTTGAGGCAAGTCCTGCGGTTTATGCTGCGACTCACGGCGAAAGCTATGTTACTGAGTATAAAGATGATGATCCCTCTGCTCAGTCGATTCCGCTTCCTGAGCCTCAGTCCGATTACAGCTTCTCTGAGGTGGTCGGCACAGGCGAGGCAGGCAAGTCTACATATGCTGAGTTTGGCGAGAATGGTTCCGGTGAGACATTTACTGCCAAGGTTCATGGCAAGGTCCAGGATTTCGATGCTTATGAGCTGGTCTGCATGATAGTTGCTAACGAGATGTCTCCCTCCTTCAATAAGGAGGCTCTTAAGGCACAGGCTGTGGCTGCATATTCTTATGTGAAATATCACAACGTTAAGGGAATTACCGCTTCGGTTCTCGTTAAGGAGGATATCCCCGATGAGGTAAGAGAGGCTGTTGCTTCTGTCTGGGGACAGTGCTGCTACTACAAGGGAAAAGTGGCTCAGACAGTCTATACCGCTTCTACTTCGGGATATACTGCTTCCGCTCAGAATGTCTGGGGCGGAGATGCTGTTCCTTATCTGCAGAGCAAGGAATGCCCATTCGACAAGGACTATGACCCTAATTACGGCGTTGAGAAGTCCTTCTCCGAAAGCGATGTAAGAGCTCGTCTTGAAAAGTATCTGGGCATCAGCCTTTCTGATAATCCCGAAAACTGGCTCGTTGTTACAGAGTATGAGGACGGAAACTATGCGGCTTGTGTGAGCGTTGACGGTCAGGCTGAGATAAGCGGCGCCGCTCTTCGCGAAAAGGTCCTGGGCTATGGCATAAAGAGCGCTTCCTTTACAGTGAAATATTCCGACGGAAATTTCACATTTACTACATACGGCTACGGTCACGGAGTCGGTATGAGCCAGAATGGCGCTAATATTCTTGCAAAGCAGGGATATTCTTACGTTGATATTCTGAAATTCTATTACGAGGGAATTACAGTTGAATGATCAGCATATATGAATTTATTGATGACAAACGCCGCGGAAAGGAACATTCTGCGGCGGATATAGAATGGTTCGTCAGGGGAGTGACGTCGGGGGAGTTTCCCGATTATCAGGTCTCTGCATGGCTTATGGCAGTCTGCCTCAGCGGTATGACCGACAGTGAGACCGCTGCCCTGACACTCGCTATGGAACATTCGGGTGACGTTTTTTCGCCTTGTCTTGATAAATTCTGCGTTGATAAGCACAGCACCGGAGGCGTGGGAGACAAGGTCACCTTGTTTTCTGCGCCTGTTTGCGCTTCATGCGGAGTTTATGTCCCCAAAATGTCCGGCAGGGGCTTGGGCTTTACCGGAGGGACTATCGACAAGCTGGAGGCTATCCCCGGACTTCGCACAAGTCTTGACTACGACCAGTTCACCTCGGTGGTGAAGAAGGCGGGCTTTGCTATCACCGGTCAGACTGGCTCTCTTTGCCCCGCCGACAAGAAGCTGTACGCTCTGCGAAATGCTACCGCTACGGTGGAGTCTATCCCCCTTATCTGCTCCAGCATCATGAGCAAGAAGCTCGCTACCGGCGCCGACGGTATCGTGCTGGACGTGAAGGTGGGCGACGGAGCTTTTATGAAGGATGAACAGTCCGCTGAACAGCTTGCCTCGGCGATGCTCCGTACTGCACAGCTTGCGGGGAAAAAGGCGTCTGCGCTGCTGACCGATATGAATAAGCCTTTGGGCAGAAACGTTGGCAATGCGCTGGAGGTCATGGAGGCTATCGAGGCCCTTAAGGGCAATGCCGAAAGCGATTTCGCTGAGGTGGCATATGCTGTGACCGCGGAGATGCTGTCCCTGGCAGGTAAGGGCTCTCCTGATGAGTGCATGGAGCTTGTCCGCGAGGCAGTGGCTTCGGGTAGAGCTCTTGAGGCTTTCCGGAAAATGATAGAGCTCCAGGGCGGAGACTCACAGGTTATCGAGGATAGCTCACTGTTTGCTCAGCCGAAATATAAGAGGGCTGTTTATGCTCCCAGCACGGGCTATATCAGCGGTATTTCCTGCGAAAAGACCGGACTTACGTCCCTTAAGCTGGGTGCTGGCAGAAAGGACAAGGCTTCGCCTATAGATATGTCCGCGGGCATCGTCTTTTCCGCTAAGGTGGGCGACTTCGTCAACAAGGGCGATGAACTGGCGGTTCTGTATACGTCCACTGACTGCGATATGGACGATATCGCCCGCGATTTTGCCGAAAACTTCTCCGTTTGTGAAAATCAGGTGAAGAAAAGGAAAAATGTTATAAAAATTCTAAGAAACTGTTGACAAATCAGAAAAATATGTTTATAATAAAAGCATAGGATCTGTTGATACAACAGCGAACTGGCAGGTGCTGACTGTCTGGACGCAAAGTATTATTAACAGGAGGAATTGACTATGTTTGAAAATCTCGGAAAAAAACTGTCGGAAACAGGAAAGGCTATCGGCGATAAGACTAAGCAGGTATCCGAAACTACACAGCTGAGCTACAAGATCTCTGTTGCTGAAAAGGAGAAGGAGACCCTCTTTGCAGTGCTGGGTAAGTCTGTTTATGAGGAGGCTAAGGCTGACTCACTCTCTCCTTTCTTCGGAAAGTGCGAGGAGATATCCGCTAAGCAGGACGAGATCGACGAAATGAAGAAAAAGCTTGATATCCTTAAGGGCGTTATCATCTGCCAGAACTGCGGCGCAGAATGTGACAAGGACAACGATTTCTGCGGTAAGTGCGGAACAAAGCTGGAAAAGCCTATCGAGCCCCCTATTGCAGCGGAAACTGCAGAGGCAGCTCCCGAAGAGGCTCCCGCTGAGGAAGAGATAAACGAGGAAAAGTGAGCTAAGGCTGACTGAATAATTTTGTCTGTATTGAGCAGATGTCCAAGGGCATCTGCTTTTTTACTACTTTTGTATTTGAGGTGGACGTATGAGCAGTTCGACAGTTTCGGTTTATCCCGACATCGACGAAAAAAAACAGATAAGAAAAAAATATTTTACGACAGGGCTTGCTGTGCTTGCGGATATGGCTATATTTCAGCTTGTGAGCCGGCTTTTCCTGCTTATCGTGGGAGCTGTTTCGGGCGGGGGTGGAAGTATCTCCGAAATATACCGGGCAGGTCGGGTGCTTGTGGGGGCCAATGATTATTCGAGCGTGATGTTCTCCATTGGCTTCCCCATACTCGCTGAGGTCACGGCTATAGCTATTGCAGTGAAAATGCTGGGGCTTGACCTCAAAAGCAAATTCACCCTCGAAGGCTATAATTTAGGCGAGGTCGCAGGGGGCTCGGCTGTGGGATTTTTCCTGCAGACTGTTGCGGTGTTTGTGGTGATGCTGCTGTACTTCATCATCGAAGGCAGCACTGAGGGCGCTGCGGACAGCACTATCGTACAGAAATCCTCGCTGGGAGCTAATATTATACTGTATTTTTATGTGTGCGCGCTGGGGCCGCTGCTGGAGGAGCTGCTGTTCCGCGGAGTCATTTTGGAATCCATGAAAATGTATAACTGCCGCTTTGCAGTGCTGTTTTCCTCGGTGATATTCGGGCTGATGCACGGAAATGCTGCACAGGCAATAAATGGCTTCCTTGTGGGACTGGTGCTGGGTGCGCTCTATGTGAGAAGCGATTCGCTGGTGCCCTGCACGCTGATGCATATGATAATGAACACCGTGACGTCGGTCTGCTCGGTGCTTATCTACAGCAACCCCAACATCGTGCAGGACCTTGGAACAGATGGTCTTGGCGCCATGACGGGCCTGCCACTGGCGGGAATTATAGTTAATCTGCTGATAAGGTTTTTGACCTTCCCCGCAGGAGTAGCTGTCCTTGTGGTGACGGGCATGAAGGGCTTCGGTCTTATGAAGGCAAATCCTGCAGGAAAGCATCGTGGAGCTCCGCTGGTGCTTACCACCGTTACCTGGATACTGGTCATTGTGGGCTATCTTGCGGTAATTGTTATTAATTTCTGAAAAAAATCCGTTCGGAACAGTACATGCTCCGAACGGATTTTTTATTCCTATTCAAACGCTATAAGTTCACGCTTCAGCCTTGCTGCGGGAAGTCCTACGATGTTGTTGTAATCGCCTCGTATAGACCTTACAAGAAGTCCGCCGAAGCCCTGTATGCCGTAAGCACCTGCCTTGTCGAAGGGCTCGTTTGTGGCGATGTACTCCCGAATTTCGTCGTCGGACAGCTCGTAAAACTCCACCTCGGATATCTGGGAGAATTTTTGCAGCTTATCATCTCGACATATACATACTCCTGTGATGACAAGGTGTGTTTTCCCTGACAGACTTTTAAGCATATCGAAGGCGTCCTCGCTGTCACGAGGCTTTCCTAAGATAGTGTTGTCAATGAGAACGGTCGTATCGCAGCCTATCACCGTCCGTCCGGGATAAAGCCTGCTCACATGGCGGCATTTCAGCTCTGCCAGATATTCTGAGGCTTCCTCTGGATAGATGTCCTCGGGGAGAATTTCCTCCACGTCCGCAGGGATTATCTCAAAATCGGGCGTGATAAGCGCCATGAGCTCCTTTCTCCTGGGAGAAGCGGACGCCAGTATATATTTTTCCATTTCAGTATTCCTCGCTGATCTCAATTTCGTATTCGTCGGAGCTTTCCTCATAGGTGACCGTTTCGGTGTATTCCTCTTCGATATATTCTTCGGATATTGTGGTTTCCTCGGTGACCTGAGCTTCATCCTCATCGGGCTCGGGCTGATTTGGCAGGATAACTATGGCCTGACTGTGCATCTGCGCAAAACGAGTCTCGAACTTGTTGATGTTGTAGTCGATTATCCCCTTCATAGGGTCGTTGAGGGTCACGGTATCATTGTCGATATCAAATCCTGCAAGCACTGCGCAGTGCTCATTTAGGTACCAGTCCAGCTGCTCTCCGGTGTCGATATCGTACCAGGTCTCGTAGTATTCGGGCTCTATCATTCCGTCGGTGGCCCATATCAGAACGGGGATATTATCCTCCACATAGCCGTAAAGGGTGTCGGGAGAGCAGCCTGAGATGTTCTTTACAGTAAAGCCGCCGCCGTGCTGATTGATATAGCTGTTAGCAGCCTTTTCAATGGCATTGGCAAAGCAGCCGTATCCCCGGGAGAACGGGTCGCCGATGAAATAGTCATAGAAGCTGTCCTTGTAGGTCTTACCGTCCTCGTACTTGTACCGTCCTGAGGATATGGGCAGGTAATTCCTCGCCATATCGCACTTTTCCGCGTCAAAGCCCCAGTAGTTAAGCAATATAGTCAGCGCTGTTATCTCACAGCCCACGGGAAGCTCCGGGTTCTGGAGAGTATTTTTCATGTCGATATAGACGGACTTTCCGTTGAACTCCGTCCGCTCCCGGCTGGTGATGACCGTGCGGGTCACGGCGGGAGCTTCTGTTTCGTCGGAAGCTTCTTCCTCGGCATAGCTATCCTCCTCGGTGTCCTCGGTCTCGGGAGGAACATAGTCGTCGGGGAGAAGGTCCTCGGTACCTGCTGTGACCACATACGCCTTTGTAGCAGAGGTCTCGGGCGGCGGAGTAGGGATAGTTTCCTCGGGAAGGGTGGTTGTGATATTCAGCATATCGGTCTCCACCACGGGAGCTGTGTCGATATCGGAATTTCTTCCGCTGAGGACAAAGGTCGTCACCGCCGCAATAACTGCCACGCCGAACACTGCGGCTGCAGCCTTGAAATTATTATTATTCTTCTTTTTCTTTTTACTCATTACTTTTCAAACCTGAAGCCTTCAAAGTCGAATTTGCTTCCGGGAAGGAAGACAAAGCTTACATCACATACTCCCGTCAGGGGCTCGATATCAAAGGTCTGGGGAGCATATTCCGGGGAATTTTTAAATTCAAGGAGCTGAGTTCTCTGCACTCCGTCCTTGACAGTCCGCAGCTGAATGGAGTTGAGCTCATTGTCCGTTCTGCCCGTGACAGTTATCCTTGTGACGCCCTCTCCGAAGTCGATGCCGTTAAAGCCGATGACTACGTTGTTGCCGATGTTAACGATGCGCTCGCCCTCGATAGTGTAATCATCGCCGTACAGCTCGTCGTTGTAGACAGGGAGTATCTCCGAAACTGCCTCGTTGTTGGGGATAAACTCAAAGCCGCCAAAGGTGAGGTTTCCGTTTATCTCAAAGCTGATATCCTGCATACCGCGGACAGTTTTCGCAAGCTTGAAGCTAAGGGGCGCAAAGCCCTCCCAAAGCTTGTTGTCCGGGAACATAATATCTCCGATGAGAGTGCGCTGAGGCTGCTCGGCAAAGAGCTTTACGGGGATATCCTTGTTTGTATTATGTCCCATATGGAGTATGACCTCATCGGAGCCTGCCCGTCCGAAGTCGAAATTGTCATACCGCGCATAGCCGCCGCTGCCGAAGCCGCTTACTGCGTTGTTGTTTATGAAGTTGAGCTCGTCGGAGCCGCCTGAGAAGGTATTCGCACAGTTGAAGCTATAGGGACTGCGCACAGCTGCGCCCATGCCTTCGCAGGAGAAGTGCAGCTCGGAAAGTATCTGGGGATATTCCCCGCCGTTATTGCAGGTGATGCGCAGGTCAAACTCTCCGTCGCCA
>CAMEYZ010000010.1 GCA_945947715.1 uncultured Clostridia bacterium
TGGGATCACCGTATCTTCCAGAGAGCAGAAGCACTTCCGGGACGGCATTGTAAAGATCGCTGCCACGAAGGTATCCGCCGGAGTTTCCACCGGGATCGGTGACCACGAGAGCAAATATGAGGGAAAGGAAAGCGAAGATGCCGGAGATGAGCAGTTCGAGATATCCGATCCCCGTTCCGTGGACGAGATATTCTCCGCGATTACGGATATGGGGCTCCAGCCCGTAATGAGCGAATATATCTATGTGTGAGGTTATCTGCGTAACCCAAAGCTCCGCGGTTTCGGGGGACTTTCTCACACAGCTTGAAAAAATTGCCGCAGCGGGAGCGGATAAGATAATTCTTCGGGAAAAGCAGCTTTCCGAGGAGGAGTATATTTCTCTTGCCGAAAAGGCTGCCTGCATTTGCGGAAGCTATGGCGTGCCGCTGTCTGTTCATACGTACATATCGGCGGCCCGGGCTGTGGGAACAAAGGACCTGCATCTGTCCTTCAAGGCCTTCACCGAGCTTCAAAAGGATATTCGGAGCGCATATAATATCGGTGTATCGGTCCATTCTGCCGAGGAAGCTGTCATCGCTGAAAAGCTGGGCGCGGCATTTATCACAGCAGGCCATATTTTCCCTACTGACTGCAAAAAGGGGCTTCCTCCCCGAGGGACAGCCTTTCTGTCGGGGGTGTGCTCTTCGGTGGATATCCCCGTGTATGCCATAGGTGGGGTAACTCCGGAAAATGCTCCGCAGGTAATAGCTGCAGGAGCGAGCGGAGTTTGCATAATGTCAGGACTTATGAGGGCTTCCAAACCGAAAAGCATCATAGATAAAATACATGCTTTGTAAAATCGTTTAGGGTGTAATCATTCTGTTACCAAAATATTGCCTGTTTGCTATTGAAAATCGCAAAGTAACGTGGTATACTGAGTTTAAGTGGATAATTCCATAAAGAAATAAAACGGAGAGCTGATCTTCGTGAACAAAGGGAGGACATATTCTATGAAACACAAAGCATTGAAGAGTGTGCTGTGTACTCTTCTGTCTGCTGTTATGCTTATGATGATCTGTCCGCTTAACGCGTTTGCGGCGTCATTTAAGCTGAATTACAGCTCGGTCAGCGTTACAAAGGGCTTCTATGTTACGTTGAAAACCAACTATTCCGGTTCGTCCAAGGTGACCTGGTCAACCTCTGACAAGAAGGTCGCTACCGTTTCAAGCTCCGGCAAGGTTTACGCAAAGAGCGCAGGAAGCTGCTATATCACTGCAAAGGCTGGCAGCAGCTCGGCACGCTGCAAGGTCTCTGTCGTAAACGGAAAGCTCACCCTTTCTCAGTCCACCGTTAACGTGGACGAGGGCAGCACTGAGCTTATGACCGTGACTGCTAAGGGCTCTCACAGCCTGAAGCTGGTCCAGGGCGACAAGACTATCGCCAAGGGAAGCTGGGTAAGCCCCTGGAACGGCGATAAGATAGGCCTTAATATCACCGGAGTGAGCGCAGGTACCACAAGGATCAAGGTAATGATGTCAAAGTATACCGAGGTCTATAAGTATGTTACTGTCAACGTAAACGCCGTTGATCAGGAGATCGAAGAGGACGAGGACAGTGGAAAGACATCGACTATCCTTATTGATCAGACCACCCTTTCCGTAAGTAAGGGAAAAACTGCGGATATCGGCATCTATTCGGATAATACATCTAAGATCACTGTTACTTCATCTGATACCTCTGTGGCGACTGTAAGCACTCCCAAATGGGGCACTAACGGCTCTGGTACTGTTACAGTTACCGGTGTCAAGAACGGAACAGCTACTGTCACAGTATCTGCATCTGATAATACAGAGCTTAAGAAGACCATAAAGGTAACAGTATCCTCAGATGGCTACTATGATGTATCGGATACAACTCCTGTAAGAAAGCTTGCGAGCGATACCATTCTCCAGTGGACTGACGGCACATCTACCAAGTACATGCTGGTTCCCGCAGGCTATGATATAGCTCATGCAAACTCTATCTTTGCTAAGGAAACAGGCAAGGCACAGTATTATGCCGTATATGAAGAATCCCCTGTGAAGGTGGCTTCAAATGATGTTATCTCTTCGTTCAAGGTAACTATCAGCGGACAGTCTGTTACAAGATTCGTACTTCTTCCCGCAGGCTACGATACAGTACGCTATAATACCATTACATCACAGTATACCGGTAAGTTCAACTACTGGATAATTTACAACGTATCTCCCACAGCTCAGTCAACAACAGATGTGGTAAAGTCATGGCAGGCGTCCGTGGACGGAGTTCTGTATACAAGATACATACTCCTCCCCACAGGCTACAGTGAGAGTCGTCTGAATCAGATTATGAAGGACGACATGGCCTCCAACAACACATACTATGCAGTCAGCGAGACCGAGCCCAAGAAATCTTCAAGCAGCGATACTGTCTATAAGTTCACTGCGGGCAATAAGACGCTGTACATTCTCCTTCCTGTGAACTATGACGCAGCCAAGAGAGATACTGCGGTGGCTAAGTATATAGGCTACTACAGCTATTACACTGTATATTCCGAAAAGCCTGAGGGCAGCATGTCCACCGACGTGGTAAAGACATGGAAGAAGGTCATCAATGGCAAGGCTGAAACAAGATATATGCTGCTTCCTGCAGGCTACAGCGAGGATTTCTACAATTCTCTGGTAAACGAGGACGTCAATAGCAGCGGAGAATACTACTACAATATTTCAGTAACATATCCCAGTGGCGTTCAGAGCACTGACCAGATATATCGCTGGTACAACTCAAAGCAGGGAGTATACAAGTACATGGTACTGCCTGCAAACTATGACGCTTTGAAGAAAAATGATACAGTTTATGCAGATACGGGCATATTCGAGTATTATACCGCATACTCAGTTAATCCTTCAAACAAGAAGCTCAGCGATACCGATCAGGTCATCTCCTTTAAGGACGAGACCTACGGAAACGTGTATATCCTTGTTCCCAAGGATTACGACCAGGCAAAGCTCACTGAGGCTATCAACGAGCTTTCTCACAAGTAATAAATAATTAAGGAAGCGCTGATTAAAGGCGAAGCCATCGTTTCCGACGCTTGAAAATCCGTAACTGAGAGTGTCGAGAAACGATTTAATCAGCGGTTCCTTAAGGTTAGCAAAGCCGCTGTCAATACTCTGACAGCGGCTTTTTGCATTTTTTGACAAATTGTCTTGCATATTTTGTGCGGATATGGTATAATAATACTAATCTCCGATTAAAGTGTAGACAAAAAATCTGCGCAAAGCCAATAAACGCAAGCCTTTGCTTGATTTTTTTGCACACTTTATTATCGGATCTTAGTATAAAAAGAGAATCTGCGGAGGTAATTACTATGTGTGAAAAAAACTATGAAGAAGAAAAAAAGCCTATTGCCGAAACAAACGGCAGCGAACATAATCTTATCCCCGACGACAAGCAGTGGATGGATTATGCAAAGGACGATATGGAGGATTTCATAGAGTCACAGGGCATTTATATCAGACAGTAAGGAGCGATCGTTATAAAAACTTCAATGGTGAAGCTTGTGGCGGCTGATATGGACGGTACACTGCTCGATAGCAGTCATAATATGCCCGAAGATATGGCTGATATTATCCGCGAAATGAATGCTTTGGGAGTTAGATTTGCTGCAGCAAGTGGCAGACAGTATCAGAGTGTGAAAAAGCTTTTCGATAATATCGGCGTGTCGGAGGATATGTTTTTCATAGCCGAAAACGGCGGGATAGTCTGTGAGAGGGGACATATCCTTCACTGCGAGACTATTCCCGAAGAGGACGTGCATATGCTGATAGATATGCTGGCGGAGATGCCTGATGTGCATATTATTCTTTCGGGAGTGGAGTCTGCGTATGTGAGTTCTGCTCCCGCTGACAGCGAGTTCGGCGAAAATGCGGCGCTTTACTGCGAAAGCCTGACTTTTTCAGAGGATCTGCACCGTTCTGCCCGTACTGACAGGATAACAAAAATTGCAGTCTATGACCCTGATGCTGAGCATGGCTGCTATCCCGTTTTAAAGAAGCTTGACGGGAAATTTAACGTTGTGCTTTCCGGAACTCAGTGGGTAGATATTGTCTCAAGGGCTGCGGACAAGGGCAGCGCACTGAGATTTATCGCCGAGCATATGGGAATTACCGCGGAAGAGGTCATGGCGTTCGGAGATTATCTCAACGACCTTTCCATGATAGTATACGCCGGGGAGAGCTGCGCCATGGAAAATGCGCATCCTCTGTTAAAGCAGGCTGCAAAGCATATCGTCCCATCAAACGACGATAAGGGCGTGACTCGGACCATAAAAAAGGTGATTTTAGAACAATAAAAAGAGCCGTTCCGGATATGGAGCGGCTCGAATTATTAAGTCAGGTTATTTCTTGTCGGGGTAGTCGTATCTGATGTCGCAGGTGGGCATTTCGGCGTAAAGTGCCTTGATCTGCCGCTGAGTGATCTTGGTTCCCTTAAGGTTCAGCGATTTAAGGTGATCTAAGTAGATAAGCGGATGAATGTCCGTGATAGCCGTGTTGGAAAGGTCAAGCTTACGGATACCTCTGAGGTATTCCAGAACAGAGATGTCGCTGAGCTCTGTATTTCCGCCCAGGTAAAGCTCACGGAGCTCGCCCAGATTTACAAGGCAGGAAATGTCGGTGATAAAGTTATTCTTTGCCGAAAGGCTGATAAGCTTTCTGAGAGAGCCTGCAAACTCGATATTTCCTATCTTGTTGTCGTTCAGGCTGAGATATTCCAGCTCGGTAAGATCGCCGATAGAATCGGTATCGTTGTCGGTGACGTTCTGACCGTCCAGCTCCAGCTTAGTGAGCTTGGAGGAGTATCTGTTTCCGCATATCTCGATATTGTCCTTGTTCTTTCTTCTTACGATGACCTGCGAATAGCCCTGGTCAGGTGACTTCTGCACTGTGGGAGCAGGCTCTGACTTAGCTATCTTAACGGTCACAGGCTTAGCTTCGGGAGCAGGCTCGGCCTTCACCTCGGGAGCTGGTTCAGCCTTAACTTCAACAGTAGGTTCAGCCTTCACTTCAGGGGCAGGCTCAGCCTTAGCTTCTGGCTCGGGCTCGTCGGGGGAGTATACTACCTCCTCCTCGTCGCTGTACATAGCATTGTAAAGCGCACGGACAGCCTTGAAGCGGTCACGCTCATATACTTCGAGACCCTGCATAAGAGCAGCGTCCTTATCCTCGGAAAGGGTTATGCCCAGTGCGGACGGAGTTTCCAGCTCGTCGGTGATGGTCCGGTCGGGAGCATCAGGGGGAGTTGTTCCGGTAAGAGCATAGTAAATGGTGGAGCATAATCCGAAAATATCGGTCCAGCCGCCCACAGCGCCCTTGAATGCGGAGTATTCCTCCAGTGGAGTAAATCCGCCCTTGGGGATAAGTCCGAAGGCAGCGTCGTTGTCGTTCACGCCGTAAATACCGAAGCCGATAAGATATGCCTGCTTCTTGTCGGGGGTGACGAGAATGTTAAAGGGGTTGATATTAGCATGGAAGATATTGTTCGAGTGAATGGTTATCAGTGAATTGATGATAGGACGCATAAGAGTGAATACCTCATCTGCAGGAAGCTTGCAGGAGGGATTTTTCACCAGCTTCTTAAGAGTGGTGCCCTCGATATGATCGCTTATAGCGTAAGCGGTGCCCATTGCCTCCACCATGTTGGTGATGTGGGTGATACCTGGGAGCGCCTTTTCTGCTTCCAGGTCCTTAAGCTTTTTAAAGGTGGAGATAAAGTCCTCCAGACCCTTTTTAAAGGTAGCCTCCTTTTCGGGATTCACCTTAAGGGTAAGCTCTTCAAACTCGTTATTGATGCGGGAGCAGCAGGAATAGGGGCAGTATTCCTTGATAATCTTCTTCTTTTTCTCCGCCAGATCGAGTCCCATGTAGGACACAGAAAAGGAATTCTCGCTGAGCACACAGCCTACGAGAAAACGTTCATTGATAATGGTGCCAGTTTTTAAATATCTTGCGGAAGCAGGATAAGCTGCTGGGTCGAAGCCACATTCCTTACATACTGCATTAGCCGATTTTACAGGCGCCATGCAGGACGGGCAGTATTGCTGATTTCCGAATATTGACATATTATTAACTCCTTTCGGCACAGTAGATATGATAAATAGTGAGAAGCTGTCAGAATTATGAACTGCGAATATGTGTCGTACAGTGCTGCTTACGGAGAATTTCAGTTCACAGAGCACTGTGCAAGGATATCGCCCTCCATGCTTTTAACAGTGAAGGTATCGTTTTCATATATCACGAAGCTGCGGACCTTTCCTCCCTTTGGAAGGGTCACCGAGCCGGTATTCACGTAATAATGGTCTCCTTGCTTTTCAGCCGCATACAGATGAGTATGTCCCTGAATGAAAATATCTCCCTTTTTGATAAATTTTAGGTTATCCTTGTCATAAAGGTGTCCGTGAGTGCAGAATATCATCCTTCCGCTTTCCGTCCACAGCACGGCATAATCTGCCATAACCGGGAAATCGAGCATCATCTGATCGACTTCTGCTTCGCAGTTTCCGCGGACGCAGAGAAGCTCTTTGGCAGCGCTGTTAAGAAGAGCAGCGGTCTCCTTGGGGTCGTAGCCCTCGGGAAGAGGATTCCTCGGACCGTGATAGAGCAGGTCTCCCAGCAAAATCAGCTTGTCGGCACCCTCGCGCTCATAACATTCCAGAAGTTTTTTGCAGCAGGAAGCGCTGCCATGGATATCGGAAGCAAACATTATCTTCATACAAATCATTCCTTCTATTCCAGAGCCTTTTCCGAAACAAGCTGCTGAACGTCCTTAAGAGCGGCCCGTTTTTTCTGCCAGTCGGGTATGACCTTGGCAACCTCCTCCCAGAAGCTGGGGCTGTGGTCCATGTGTTTTAAGTGGCAGAGCTCGTGCACCACCACATAATCTATAACGTCCTCAGGGGCAATGATAAGCTTCCAGGAGAAGTTTATGGAGCCCTTTGAGGAGCAGCTTCCCCATCTGGTGGAAGCGGAGTTTATCTTTACTGCACAGGGGTGAACGCCGATAATCTCCGAGTATTTTTCCACCCGTTTTGGAAGATCGGCAGCAGCTATCCTGCGGTACATGGAGATTATGTAGCTGCGCATCTCAGCGAAGCTTTCGCTTGGGAGATTGAAGGTCTTCCAGTCGAAGCCGTACTGTCGGTTTTCGTGAGTTACGGGGTATTCTCTGCCAAAAAGAGGGAGAGAATTGACCTCTGAGGCAAGAGCTTCCCTGCGCTGAGCCTCGCAGGCCTCATACATTGACTGTCTTGAGCGCACCCAGTCGAGTCTGTCGTTATAGAAGCTGTTGATGACCTCGGCAGAGACGCTGTACGGTGCTTTTATCAAAGGAACGCCATCCTTGTCGATAGACATGGAAATGGATTTCCGGTTCATTCTAACAAGTTTATATTCCGTATTGCTTCACATCACTTTATTATGTAATTACTTTGTATTATACCACACAAACCGCAAATAGTAAAGATATTTCTGTCATTTTGTATAAATTTATAAAATGATTTCTCAGAAAATGTACATTTTGACATTCCCAATCAATTGGGAACATAAATAGTAAAATCGAGTGAGGAGCTATTGATGACAAGATCGACGTTAGCCTTTTCCTTGCCCACGCCAGTCCAGCGATAGTAAACCAGTCCCGAGGACTTTTTGTATGCCTTGCAGTTCTTGCCGAAGGCCTCAAACAGCGCTTTTCTTACATAGAGAGATTTCATGGTGCTTTTGAACAGAGCATCATCATAGCCACCCATGGAATAGGTCACCTTGTTAGAAAAGGTATATCCTGCCAGCTCTGTTGGGGTATCGCCGGAAGCCTTGGAGCCTTCCTTTGAGAAGTAGTATTTGCCCTTTGCGCCCCAGGGGAAGCCGGGCATATAGGACTGTGTAGTGATGATGATATCGCCGTTTTTCGCCCATTCCTTGGTAACATTTTCGGCGCCGTATCTTTCGCAGGCAGTGTTGTAGAAGTCCTCGCAGTCATCGTCCACGGGGAGGTTATTGTTTAAGACCTCAAAGATATATGCATCGAAGATCTCGCCGGTATATACGCCGTTCTGAACGAAGTAGAGCTTGTTTTTGTGCATAATGGGGCCTGTGTAAAGCTCTGCGATGCCGTTGGGATAGAAATAGTAGGTCTGTCCGTTGATAGAGTACCAGCCCTTTGCGTAGCTGCCATCGGTGAGCTTGAAGCGCTGATAATATTTTCCGAGCGTCTTAAAGGTTCCCGCAGCGGAGGGAGCGGCAGACTTTACGTAGATGTAATCCCTGTCGGACTTATTGTCGGGGTCGTAGACCAGAAGAACGGTCTCGCCGAAATCCTTTGCCTTAAGGGTGATAGTGCCTGTATCCTCGTTGTAGACAGCATTTGCCACGGAAGCGCACTGTGACGATATTTTCAGGTCATCTGCGCCGTAAACTGGGATCTCCACAGTATCGCCTGCGGTAACGTTCACATTATTTTCGCCCAGCTGAAAGCTTGCTGCCGCGGCGTTTATTGCCATAACGCATGCGGCGAATAAGGCTGCTGATGCGCTGACGACTTTTTTCAGATTTTTCTTCATTTGCATATCTCCTGTTGGTTTATTTTCTGTAAAATATATACTCTATTTAATTATATTACATTTCGGTATTATACACATTAAGAATTTATTAATATGTTGTTAATTTACATGAAAATCAGCTTCTGTAAGTCATAGTCATTAATTATATGTTATATCCGAATATATATGATAGATGTAAATTTTGCCATATGGAGTATGTTAATAATTTAACTGTTGACAAATGAGCGCCAAAGCTTTAAAATAAAAACAGTGAAAAAATACGCTGAAAAGAGGAGAAATATAATGGCAATGAGAGGTATTCAGAATACAGTCACGAATATCCGCCGACAGGTCTTTACCGAGGTGGCGCGCCTTGCTTACGAGGAGGGCGACTATAAGCATCGTATGGAGATGATCCCCTATAAGATATGCCCCGGCGAGGTCGCTACATATCGTGATTCTATCTTCCTTGAAAGAGCTATCGTTGAGGAGCGTCTCAGACTTGCTATGGGACTTCCGCTGCGTTCGGCTGCAGACCATGCGCCCTGCTACACCGGCATCGAGGAGAGCGCTATCGCAGAAAAATATTACGATCCGCCCCTTGTAAATGTTATCAGCTTTGCCTGCAATGCCTGTCCCACGGAGCATTTCCATGTGACCGAGCTTTGTCAGGGCTGTCTTGCCAATCCCTGTAAGGAGGTCTGCCCCAAGGGTGCTATCTCCATTGTGCACGGCAAGTCGGTCATTGACGAGTCTAAGTGCATCAAGTGCGGACGCTGCAAGGATGTATGTCCCTATGGCGCTATCGTAAAGGTGGAGCGCCCCTGTGCCAAGGCATGCGGTATGGACGCTATCGGCAGCGACGAGCACGGCAGGGCAAAGATAGATTACGACAAGTGCGTTTCCTGCGGAATGTGTCTTGTGCACTGTCCCTTCGGAGCAATTGCGGACAAGGGTCAGATATTCCAGCTTATCCATGCTATGAAGACCGGCAAGAAGGTCATCGCAATAGTTGCTCCCGCATTTGTTGGACAGTTCGGCCCGAAGCTCACTCCTGAAAAGATTACCTGGGCGATGAAGCAGCTGGGCTTTTCCGAGGTGGCAGAGGTGGCAGTGGGTGCGGACCTTTGCACCATAGAAGAGGCGAAGGACTTCCTCCGTGAGGTCCCCGAGCATCAGCCCTTCATGGCAACGTCCTGCTGTCCTTCATGGGCGATGATGGCGAAGAAGCTTTTCCCCGAGCTGGCACCCTACATATCCATGGCACTGACTCCCATGGTGCTCACCGCAAGACTTCAGAAGAAGGAAAACCCTGATGCGATGATTGCATTTATCGGGCCCTGCGCTGCAAAGAAGCTCGAAGCAAGCAGACGTTCTATCCGAAGCGACGTGGATTTCGTGCTGACCTTCGAGGAGCTTATGGGAATGTTCGACGCAAAGGGCGTGGATATCAACAATATCCCTGACGAGTGTGCGGTTCCTCTGAACGAGGGCACTGCTGCAGGACGTTCCTTCGCAGTCAGCGGAGGAGTTGCCAATTCCGTTGTGGACGTGATAAAGCAGATGGATCCCGAAAGAGAGGTCAAGGTGGTCTCCGCACAGGGACTTCAGGACTGCAAGAAGCTGCTGCAGATGGCAAAGGCAGGAAAGTACGACGGATATCTGCTGGAGGGCATGGGCTGTCCGGGAGGCTGCGTTGCAGGTGCGGGAACGCTCCAGCCGGTAAACAAGTCCACTGCGCTGGTAAACAAGTACACCAAGGAAGCGGACAAGAAGCATGCCTCCGATTCGGAGTATGAGATAACACTCAGCTTTATTTCTGAGCATAAGTAATATAATGGCTGCATTTCGGTTTGAGATGCAGCCTTTTTGACGGATTTTCCCGATTTCTTGACAAATCGGGGAAAAAAGGGTATAATAATAGTATAATATCAGCGAAAAGGAAGCATATATATGACATTGACTCCATACAAATTCAAAGCAAGATACTACGAAACAGATAAAATGGGCATAGTTCACCATTCCAACTATATACGCTGGTTTGAGGAGGCGAGAGTCCACTGCATTACCGAAGCGGGAATGTCCTTTGCCGAGATAGAGGACAGGGGGATATTAAATCCTGTGCTTTCCTGCAGTGCCGAGTATAAGCTGGCATTCCGGTTTGACGATACAGTTATTGTAAATACGAAGATAATATCCTTTAACGGCGTAAAGCTGGAGATAGCCTACACCGTCACCGACGAAAGCGGCACAGTCCATGCCACGGGCACCTCTGCCCACTGCTTCACCGATATGAATATGCGCCCCATACGACTGCAGAAAAAGGCTCCCGATGTTTATCAGCTGTATCTTGATATGAAGGAAGCACTGGATAATATATTATAGTGAATAGTGAAAAGTGAATGGTTTTAGTATAATTACTCTTCACTAATAGCAAATAAGCCCGAAAGCGGTTATTTCAGACTGCTTTCGGGCTTATACTTTTATTCTTGTACGCTTAAATTTTCTGCGGCGGTCATCGTTTGGTTTTCGTTGTTCTTTTTGTACAGCTTACGTCTGCAAAGGAAGTAAGCCGGGATAAGGAATAGGTCCGCCAGCACCCAAGCCGCAGGAGATGCAAAGCATACCGCATTAAATCCCCAGAAGCCTGCAAGATATGCAACAAGGCATCTTGCTATCATCTCAAAAATTCCAGCAACTGTGGCGATAGGGGAAAATCCCATGCCCTGGATCATGAAACGCACGATATTTACCAGTGACAGCGGGAAATAGAACGCTCCCTGCGCAATAAGGAACTGACGCACATAGGGTGTGAGCACCATGCTTTCCTCGTCGAGGAATATCTTCGACATAGGACGGCTGAACAGCAATATCGCCGCAAATGCGATAACCGAGTAGATAAGTCCCAGCAGCACGCAGGATTTCAGTCCCTCGTTCAGACGGTCAAGCTTTTTCGCTCCCACGTTCTGACCGCCATAGGTAGCCATTGTGGAGCCCATGGCGTCAAAGGGACATACAAGGAACATGGACAGCTTCGAGCCCGCAGTTACTGCGGTCACATAGGCTGTGCCCAGAGTATTTACTGCCGACTGCAATACTATGGAGCCGATAGCCGTAATGGAATACTGCAATCCCATGGGAAGGCCCATTCCGCAGAGTCTGCCGAAATGGCTGAGGGTCGCTTTAGAATCGCCTTTGCTTTGTGAGCGGAGCACCTCAGGGAAGCCCTTGAGCACCCGAATAAGGCAGCCTACACCTGAGATGAGCTGAGCGGTCACAGTGGCTATAGCTGCGCCGAACACTCCCATGTGAAGGACCACAATGCAGAACAGGTCCAGCACGATGTTGATAAGGGACGCGGTTATCAGCCATGTTACAGGAGTTTTGCTGTCGCCAAGGGAGCGGAGTATCGCCGCACACATGTTATATAAGAAGAAGGTGGGTATTCCTGCAAATATGGTGAATATGTAGGTGTTTGCGCCTTCAAATACCTCAGGCTGAGTGTTCATGGCGGTGAGGATATCGCGGCAGAAGACCGTGGTCACAGTGGTGATGACTACTCCGAAGAATATGCACAGCCACATGGAGCCGCTCACGTATTTTCTGAGGTCAGGGTAATCTCTTGCGCCGAATCGCTGAGCTATGGGAATGGCAAAGCCGTTGCATATCCCCGAGCAGAAGCCGATAACGAGGAAATTCACCGAGCCGGTACAGCCCACAGCTGCAAGCGCATTTCCGCCGAGAAAATGTCCCACAATGGCAGTATCCGCCATATTATAGAACTGCTGAAATAAAAATCCCAGCAGGATAGGTATTCCAAACTGTAAAATAAGCTTCAGAGGCTTTCCGTAGGTCAGATCTCTGGTCATAGCATTATTCCTCCGATAAAGATTTTATTCGTACAAGTGCATATTATATAATCATCGTCAGAATAAAGCAATAGCTTTTTTGCGGATAATATTTGAACAATTTATTTTCGTACAGATAGACAAATTTGACTTTGTTTTTACAGAAAAACTATATCAAATTATAATGGTGTAACCGATTTTTAATTTGCCAAATTCTTTGAAATATGGTATAATAACATATAGCTATTAACAAGAGAGGAGTAAAAATATGAATAAAAAAGAGATAGCAGAAATAAAGAAAAATTTTAACGGCGACAGCGGATTATTTACACTTAACCGTGTTGTTATGGCGTACATAAATTCCGACACAGAGGTAAAATGCAAGGAAAACAAGCTGTTTGCCTCCGTTCCCGAGGAGGAGGCAGAGGTGGTCTATGAGACTCTCAAAAAGGCTCTCAGCGGCAGTCAGGGGAAAAATCTTACAGAGTATGCCTTCCCAAATGAGTCCTATGAGGAAGGCGGCGCGCAGAATATCTTCTATAAGGCGATGAAGTCCAAGCTGGAGGACGAGGAGGCTGTTGACGCGGCTATCGACCGTATCCGAAAGAATTATCGCTGTGATTCGGTGTACTGCATCATGATGGCTCACTGCACCTACAGCGTTATGTCAAAGGATAAAAACGACGATATCACCGAGCTGGACGATAATGTGTACAACTTCATCATCACTGCTCTCTGTCCTATGAACACCAATACCGACGGACTTTTCTACAACTCCGACTCAAATACTATCGAGAAAAAGGACAACACACAGCTTATCATCAGCCGCGCGCCTATCGACGGATTTTTATACCCTGTTTTCAGCGACAGGGCACCTGATGCGAATCATGTGCTGTATTATACCAAAACTCCTAAGAAGCCCAGCCTTACCATGATAGAGGACGTTCTTGACTGCAGCTTTACCATGACCGCCGAAAGCGAAAAGGAGAAATTCCAGCAGGTACTGGGCGAAGTGGCAGGAGATGAGCTGGACTATACCGTTATCACCCGCGTTAATGAGATAATCAAGGACGTGGTTGCTCAGAATACCTCCGAGACCGAGCCTACCATGATCGACGATACTCGCCTGCGCTCCATTTTAAGCGATGCAGGAGTGAGCAATGAGCGCCTGGAGGGACTGTCCGCAGCGTATAGCTCTGCAGTGGGCGAGGATAGCAAGGGCTTTACGGCCACAAATCTTGTGGAAAACAAAACGGTCGTATCCACCTCCGAGATCACCATAAATATCGGAAAGGACGCGACCGAAAAGCTCCGCACGGGAGTTATTCAGGGCAGAAAGTGTCTTATAATAGATCTGGACGACCCGTCCATAAAGGTAAACGGCTTCGATGCTTCCGTGGAGACTCCGCTGACTGTTCAGTAAATTGTTATTTTTCTATTGTGAATTTTTCGCCGTTTTTGAAGACTGTCCGTATTGACTTGTCATAGTCGTAGCAGATATATTCGGCGCAGAGAGTCCCGTCATACTCGTATACCATGAGAGTATAGGCGGGGTCGGCGCTGTCGGTGTAGGTGTCGGCGAAAACATAGTCCACATCGGCAGTCTCGTCGCGGAACACAGACACCCGGACGTCCTCTTCAAGGGGGATACAGTCAAAGGGCGCAGACTCTATGAAGGCTTCCTCGTCCATGATGCCGCTGTAGCGGATATGCAGACGGTCTCCGTCAACTCCGCTTCCTATCTTTCCGTATGATATCACGGCACTTTCCGGCAGGGGGATATTCACCGTGCTTTCCAGAAGCTGTGCTTCGGTCTCGGTAAATTCGGTTTTCGTCAGATAATAGGGCGAAAACAGATTGACCGATACAAAATGATATCCCACATAGCATACGGCAAATATCAGCAGAGATAAAAATGTGTAAAGTCCGTTTCTGGGGTCCACAGGAGGACGGGGCTGTCCCTCGTCGTTCAGCTCGACCTCTTCATCGGGCTTTTCGTTTTCCGTGAGCTCTGTGGTTTCGGAGATGTTTTCATTATCGCTCATGCCGAAGCTCCTTTCATTTGCTTTGTGAATGATGTGCTGTTATCTGTTATTATACCACCGATGACGAAAAAGGTCAATAATTTTCGGACGGATATATCGTGCAATTTATATATAGCAATCGGACGGGAACTGTGGTATAATGGATATATATGAATATAGGAACAAAAGGAATGGATAGAAAATGAAATATAAGATAAACTGGGACGACGGAGTTTTCGCTGTGCCCGACTGCGTTGCCGACAGCCTTAAGCTTGCTTCGGGAAAGGCGGTCAAGGTGCTGCTGTACATATTGAAATTCAAGTCCGAGGACGGCATATGCGAGGCTCTGGGCATCACCAGCGAGGACTTGGAGGACGCACTTTCCTACTGGAAGTCGGTGGGGGTGATGTACTCCGAGGGCGAGCAGCCTGCTGTTAGAGAAGCGCCTGCTGCTGTTCAGAAGGCGCCTACTGCTCTTCCGAAGGCGGCAAAGGCCGTAAGCGCTGAGGAAATCGCCGCAAGAATAGGCGAATCGGCGGAGATAAAGACTCTGCTGGAATCCATTGAGAGCTCGATGGCAAGACCGCTCACCTTCGACGACCAGCGCACTGTTATCTGGATATACGATCATCTGGGACTTCCCCCCGAGGTCATACTCATGCTGGTGAATTACTGCGTGGGGATAGGCAGGGCAAATATGCACTACATCGAAAAAACAGCGGTGTCGTGGGCGGACGAGGGCATCGACAGCAGCGCTGCGGCAGATGCGAAGATACTTGTTCTCCAGAGGAACAACACCCTTTCCGCAAAATGTGCGAATCGCATGAACCTGAACCGCAAGCTGACCGCAAGGGAAAACGAGTATGTGGCAAAATGGGCTGCGGCAGAGGCGGATATCGAGCTTATAATGAACGCCTATGAGCGCACTGTGGACGCTACTGGAAAGGTCTCCTTCCCGTATATGAACAAGATGATTGCCGAGTGGACAGCAAACGGCGTGAAGACATCTGCAGAGGCGGACGAGTATTCCGCAAGGACTGCTCCTGCTGCAAAGAATACCCGCAGAGCGTCGGGGCAGAATGATGCCGCTTCGGAGGGAGAGCCTTCCTTTGATTTGGACCTTATCATGGAGCATGCCAAAAATACGCCCCTTATCGTACATAATAAGTAGCTGCGGCGAAAATGCAAAAATATGAGCCGCAGTGTGCGGAGGAATGGATACTGATATGAATTATTCACCCGAAATAAGCGCAAAGGCGCAGAAAATCATAGACGAACGCCGTACTAAGGCGAATTATCAGCTGGAGCAGCGGAGGCGCGAGGTGTACAAAAACGCTCCCGAGGCGGAAGAGGTGGAACGTCAGGCGGCTTCAGCAGTAACTGAACTGACGCGGCTTATTATAAGCCGTAAGGGAGATTTCCAGAAGAGCTTTGAACGGATTAAGCAGAATAATCTTGATGCACAGAATTATGTCAGGGATATACTTGTTTCTCACGGCTTTCCGGAGGATTATCTTCAGATAAAATACACCTGTCCGCTGTGCAAGGACAAGGGCTACACCGAGGACGGAAAGCGCTGCCATTGCTTTGAGGAGCTTGCTTCAAAGCTCAGCGTGGAGGAGCTCAATCACTCTGCGAATATGCCAGACTGCGATTTCGAGCATTTCGATATCGAATATTATCCGAAAACGCTGGATTCTAACGGCGTGGTGCCCTATGACAAGATGAAGGACGTTCTGCTGTATTGCCGGAAGTACGCAGCGAATTTCTCCTGTGCTTCGGAGAGCCTGCTGATGCTGGGAAAAACGGGCGTGGGAAAAACTCACCTGTCCATAGCTATAGCGAAAACTGTGACAGCAAACGGCTTTATCTGTGCATATGGTTCGGTGCTGAATTTCCTGTACGAGATCGAAAAGGAGCATTTCGGCAGGGGAGAACAGGGAAAGGATACTATGTCAGCACTCCTTGATGCAGACCTGCTGGTGCTGGACGATCTGGGCACAGAAAACTATTCCCAGTTTTACGAGTCGGTGGTATACAATATAATCAACACCCGCATAAACACGGGCAAGCCTACCATTGTCAGCACAAACCTCAGCACAAAGGAGCTTTACGACAAATATAACGAGAGAATTATTTCCAGAATTTTCGGAGTATATACTCTTCTGCGCTTTTATGGGAAGGATATCCGCCAGGAAAAGCGTCTGCGGGGAGATATTTCGGGCTGATTTGTCAATATTATGTGCTGGTTGTTGTGCAAAATATATAAAAATTCGGGATAATTTCATTTGGATATTTACAAATTGAAAAAAATGTGGTAAAATACAATTATAATAACATTTTGAAGAAATGCGGGGTCGTGCATTATGGATACAAATATTTTGCTTGAAAGCGGAACCAATGAGCTGGAGCTGCTTGAATTTACCGTCGGCAGCAATACATACGGCATCAACGTTGCTAAGGTGAGCGAGATCATGATGGATCAGACTATCACTCCGATGCCTAATTCTCCCGAAGAGGTGGAGGGCGTGTTTATCCCCAGAGATAAGCTGATCTCCGTTATTGATCTGCATAAGGTGCTGAGGACTGAAAGACCTGCAAATGGCAGGGATATAATAATCGTGTGTCAGTTCAATAAAATGGACGTTGCCTTCCATGTTTCCTCTGTAAGAGGTATCCAGCGTATATCCTGGACGGATATCAACGAGCCTCCTGCAGTTACGGGAAGTTCTGACAATACCTATTCCGGCATGGCAACAGGTGTTGCAAAGGTTGGCGGAAAGATTATCATTATCCTCGATTTTGAGAAGATAGTTTCCTCGCTTAACAATAGCTCCGGACTGGATACATCGGGCATAGGCGATTCCTCTCACCCTGACCAGCTTATCAGCGATAAGCGCATCGTTGTTGCGGATGACTCCCAGTTCCTTAACAAGATGATAGTCAGCACCCTCGCAAAGACGGGCTATAAGAACGTTGTCTCCTTCCAGAATGGTGAGGATGCCTGGGATTATGTGCTGTCCTACAAGAACAAGGCAGGGGACGGAACACCTGTTACCGACCTTATTGCCTGTGTTATCAGCGATATCGAAATGCCAAAAATGGACGGTCACAGACTTACAAAGCTCATCAAGGACGACCCTGTGCTGAAAAAGATACCCGTTATACTCTTCTCGTCCCTTATCAATGAGCAGATGTACGCAAAGGGCAAGCAGGTGGGAGCGGACGCTCAGTTCGCAAAGCCGCAGTTTAACGACCTTGTGGCTAATCTGATAAAGATAATAAAGGAAGAAGAATAAGATAACCTTCAATTAATAGCCAATAGCGATGTGCTGTTGGCTATTATTGTAAACTGCTAAAGGGGATATAGCATGAGGACAATAACTCTTCACAAGGATTATTACAACGACATAACTGCCGAGGAACTGGAAGGGCTGTACTCCATAGGCAGGTCTATGTTAAAATATGAGACAAAGTACATAGTCGGACTCTTTTTATGTGTGGTCTTGGAGATATATGTCTTAAGTAAGTTTATCATCAGGGTAAAAAATGCCGGATTTAGCAATATATTGAAGAGTGATGCTCTGTCTATAATGGATGCTCTGGGTTCTCTTGCGGTTTTGGTGTTATTGATAATCAGCTTTGTTTTCGGCATTTACGAGTACAGGAAGTGGAAGTATTTTTTCTTCGGCAAGGGGAAGATAATCTCTGTCAAAAACGAGCTTATCGAAAACAGCAAGAAGTATCCCGACGGCTATTACCGCAATACTCTTACGATAGCGGTCAGCGAGGAGGAGGCTGTGAGTGTATACTACATCTCCGACGCTCTGATGGAGGAGGATTATTATATCGGCAAAGAAGCTATTGCAGTGTATTATCCGTATATGCGTATACGTTTTGCGGTGATGACGGGGGAAAGTCCCTCGGAATATACAGCCAGATACGGCGATGCTATGATGGACAGGAATAACAGGGGCAGGACCATAGAATGATATCAGAAAAGGAAAAAAATAGCCCTTGACAATCCGCAGGAACTGTGATATACTATAATCACATTTTTCGGAGGTCATCGGATAAACTGAACATGCAAAAATTAACTTCTTTTATAAATTATTTTACGAAAACGGAGCTTATTCTCTGGAGCAGTTCAGTGATAGTCATTGCCGTTTTCTTTTTTGCCTTTGACAGGGTGAATTACATGTCCTTTGTGGCGTCGCTCATAGGAGCCACCTCACTTATCTTCAACGCAAAGGGAAATCCCATAGGACAGCTGCTTGCTGTGATATTCAGCCTGATGTACGGGATAATATCCTACTCCTGCGCATATTACGGCGAAATGATAACCTATCTGGGAATGACTGCGCCAATGGCAGTGATATCTCTTGTGAGCTGGCTGAAAAATCCCTATAACGGCAGCAGAGCCGAGGTAAAGGTGAATCGGCTGAACAGACGGGAAATAGCGCTGATGTGCTGTATAACTCCCATAGTTACTGTGATATTTTACTATGTCATGAAATTCTTTAACACAGCAAATCTTATGGTGAGCACCCTTTCAGTGGCCACCAGCTTTCTGGCGGTATATCTGACAGCAAAGAGAAGCCCCTATTTTGCGGTGGCATATGCTGCAAATGATATTGTGCTGATAATTCTGTGGAGCCTGGCTTCAATGGCGGATATGTCCTATATTTCGGTGCTTATCTGCTTTGTGATATTCCTTGCAAACGATATATACGGCTTTTTGAACTGGAGGAAAATGGAGAAAAGACAGCTTTCCGCCTGTTCCGATGTCTGATAAAAAAACGGTTCGGAAAAATTATCCGAACCGTTTTTTGTATTTATTTCAGCTATTATTCGTTGTAAGCGTCAACCTCGCTCTGAACGATAGGATAGTATTCCTCACGTGCAGAGATCCAGTCCTCGTACTGCTCGTTTACGCAGCCTTCGTAGAGATATGTCATGATAGTATCGGACATATCGGTGCTCAGACCGTAGCCGTAATCGTAAGCCTGTGTGAACTTGGTATCGTCATAGAAATCCATAACGAGATCGTACATTTCAGAGGTCCACCCTTCGCTGTTTGCAAGGAACTTATCCTTTGTAGCCTGCTTGTATGTATCCTCGTAGTTTACAGTACGGTTGCAGTCCAGCCATGCCTTTACGCAGTCAGCATTTGTGCTGCCCTTTACCCACATGTAAGCCTGTACCTTATTGGAAACATAGTATGTATCGCTGCCGGGCTCCTTGGGGAAGGGAACTATCTGGATAACATCGTCGGGACGGGACAGGGAAGCTGCATTGTAAGCCCATGTTCCCATGGAGTAGAACAGCAGACTGTCATCAACGAAGGCAGCCTCGCCGCCTATCCAGCCTCTCTTGACAAGATTGTTTACAAAGATATCCTTGATCTCAGCCTGAGCGCGTTCGATCTTTTCTGAGCGGATATTGTTGGTGAAGGTTGTGCCGTCATATGTAACGATAGTATCGCCGCAGGTGTAAACGAAGGCGTTAGCCCACCAGCCGCCGATGCCGTAACGGTCATTGCCGCTCTCAACGAAGGTTTTCATCATATCGGTGAAAGCGTCCCAATCCCATTCGCCTGCAAGGTACAGCTCATAGGGATCCTCAAAGCCCTCATTTTCGATAGTGGTCTTATTGTACATGAGCACCTGAGTATCATTGAACGCATAGCCCAGAGGAGCGATATAGTGCTGACCCTTGTATGTGAACTTATCGGCGGTATCCTTTACGTCTGCCCACTTAGGATCGTCCCAGTTAATCAGATCGTCGATAGGCTGATACTGATTCTTGGAGATATCGTAGGGGAAGGTACGCCACTCATAAATGAAGATATCGGGGGGAGTGCCTCCGAGGATAGAGGTAGCGAGGTCATCAAAGCGCTTGTCCGATGTAGTAGGCTGATATTCGATCTTAGCGCCGTAGGTATCCTCAAAGAGAGCGAGCTCAGGGCTTCTCTCGGGGGAGTCATTGGTAGGATTAAGGTCGTAGATACCAAGCCATTTCAGAGTCTGGCCGTTGATGTCGATATCGAGGGTATTGCTTTCGTCGAGAGCCTCGACCTCGATGTTATCGCCTGTCCATTCGGTAGCCTCGGTAGTGGTGATATCCGCCTCGGTGCCTGTCGAATCTGCCGAAGAGTCGGCATCGGAGGAACCGCAGGCAGTCATGGAAGCTGCCATAACGATAGCAGACAATCCTGCGAGTACCTTTTTAGTATTCATTTACATCATTCCTTTCACGTGCATAATAGCATATAGTTAGTGTTATGTATACGTTTTCATGCATTAAGTA
>CAMEYZ010000011.1 GCA_945947715.1 uncultured Clostridia bacterium
CTGACATCTTCAATGTGCTGCTGCAGGTTCTGGACGACGGACGCATCACCGATTCACAGGGCAGGACCGTGGATTTCAAGAACACCATAATCATTCTCACATCAAATCTGGGCTCCGATTATATCCTGGAGGGCATCGACGAAAACGGCGAGATCTCCGAGGAAGCAAGGGAGAACGTCCAGAAGCTGCTTAAGAGCCAGTTCCGTCCCGAATTTTTGAACCGACTGGACGAGATAGTGTTCTACAAGCCCTTGTCCAAGAAGGAGATATATCCTATCATCGACCTTATGCTAAAGGACTTAAAGGGACGCTTGAAGGGCAAGCAGCTTGACCTTGAGGTCACCGATGAGGCGAAGGAATACATCGCCGAGAACGGCTACGATCCCATTTACGGCGCAAGACCTCTTAAGAGATTTATCCAGAGCAAACTGGAAACTCTCATTGCAAAGAAGATAATCGCCGAGGATCTCGAACCCTTCACCACCCTTAAGGTTGATGTTTCCGACGGAAAGCTGACCGTCCTCTGATAAAAAATATCCGTGCCCGATGATACGCTGCGTATCGTCGGGCACGGTTTGTTTTTATAGAATTACTCCGCCGCTGCGGACTCGGTAACTCCGCCAACAGCAACTGCGGCCTTATTTGCAAGCTCCTCGATGTCTATCTTGAAATGAGTGCAGTAATATCCGTCCACATCGTCAACGGTATCATATGTATAGGTCATTGTAGCTGTAACGGTAAAGCTGGAAAGGGTCATGGGAGTTTCAAGCTCTAAGACCATATCAACGTTCTCAGTGCCGCGCTGAGTGGTCACATAATCGGAAACGCCGTATTTTCCTGCCAGCTCCTTAAGCTTTGTTTCGTAGTATTTTTCAGCGGTCTCCCTGTCGATAAGGCAGACTGCCTCCTCGCTGTAGCCGTCGAGAAGATAATCATTTTTCGCCTCATCAAAATCAAAGCGGTAGGTTATCACGGAATCGTCGCAGTAATAATACTGACTATCCGACGGAATGAGGTCCTTCATTTCCATTATATCGGTATCAGCGTTAATGCACCATATTTCGGTATCGCTCTCATAGTATACCTCGTTCTGATTATTAAGAGCAAGGACCTTGCTCTGAGGCATGCCAAGGCGTATCTTTGTAAGAACGCCCGCATATGCTGATTCGGGGACCTCATCCTCCTCGCTTCCGCAGGCAGCAAATGAAAGCATGCAGATAACAGCAGTGCATAACAACGCAAATATTTTACGGATCTTCAAAAGAATCAATTCCTCCCGACAATATATTTTTTGACTGAACAGCTGCTGAAATATTAGCTCTTATAGCCGTCCGGGTGACCCTCATGCCACTTCCATGCGCTGGCGATGATTTCCTCGAGGCTTGCATGCTCAGGCTTCCAGCCGAGAACAGACTTTGCCTTTTCGCTGGACGCCACCAGACGTGCGGGGTCTCCTGCACGGCGGGGAGTTTCCACAGCAGGAATAGGATGACCTGTGACCCTTCTTGCAGTCTCGATGACCTCTCTTACTGAATAGCCAATGCCGTTTCCGAGATTGAAGATATTGCTCTCTCCTCCGTCAGCAAGATACTTAACGGCAAGTATATGAGCCTGTGCAAGGTCAGTAACATGGATATAATCGCGGATACATGTGCCATCAGGTGTATCGTAGTCTGTTCCGAAGATAGACACGCTCTCCCGCTTTCCGTTGGGCACCTGCAGGATAAGGGGAATAAGATGACTTTCGGGATTGTGGTCCTCGCCGATATTGCCGCTTTCGTCAGCTCCGCAGGCATTGAAGTAGCGGAGCGAAACATATCTCATACCATGAGCAAGGCTTGTCCAGTGGAACATCTTCTCCATAGCAAGCTTGGTCTCGCCGTAGGGATTTGTGGGGCAGGTACGGTCTGTTTCGAGGATAGGAATATTTTCGGGCTCGCCATAGGTAGCGGCTGTGGACGAAAATACTATCTTATCTATGCCATGAGCGACCATAGACTCAAGAAGCACCTCAGTGCCGCAAAGATTGTTATTATAATATTTCAGAGGATTTGTAACGCTCTCGCCTACCAGCGAATAAGCGCAGAAATGGATAACAGCGTCTATTTTATGCTTCTCAAAGAGTTTGTCAAGAAAAGCCCTGTCATGGATATCTCCCTTGCAGAATACCGCTCCCTCAGGAACCGCCTCGATATGACCTGTCGCCAGATTATCAGCAATAATTACCTCTTCCCCTGCGCGTACAAGCTCCAGCGCAGTATGGGAGCCGATATAGCCTGCTCCTCCGAGTACCAGAATGCGCATATGTATACCTCCGTTTACATTCAAATATAAATTCTCCTTTTATCATACCACATCTTAACAAAAAAATCAAGATTTTTTACGAAATTGGCGAAGATATTTTCTCTATTCATCTCGAAAAATGATTATCGGTATCGGCGGACAGTTGGGACGATTCACAAAGGGCATCTCCAGCACTGTATATTTTTCGCTGTCTATCTTCGGCAGATAATCAAGGATAGCGTCCTTTTCCTCAAAGCCGGTGTCCCTGCCGTAGTAGATGATAAGGGTCATTATCCCGTCCTTTTTCAGCAGCTTCAGTCCCTTCTCAATGGCTTCGAGGGAGCTTTCCTTTTTAGTGGAGATGCTGTGGTCGCCCTTGGGGAGCCAGCCGAAATTAAAGGTGATACAGCTGACCGTCCCCTCTTCAAACAGCTGGTCCATCTGAGCATGGCTCTGTAATCTCACATCTGCACGATGAGAAAGCCCCGCCCCTTCAAGGAGCGCCTTAGTGCTTTCCACTGCTTCGCTTTGAATATCGAAGGCTGTCACATGACCGCTGTCCCCCACCAGTGACGCCATGAACAGAGTATCATTTCCCCGTCCTGCGGTGGCGTCGATGCATATATCCCCCTCGTGTACGTTTTCGGATATCGCCCGTTTTATAATATCAAGTGCGCTGAAGGATTTTCTTTTCGGCACAGTTATCTCCTCATTTCTGTTTGTTTTCGCCGATTTCCGGCATAATTATTATAGCATATCCCACACAGCTTTTCAAGTCCCGAAAATGGCCCATTTCCCATATTGACAGTTCCTGCCGAATCTGTTACAATATTTTCGGAGGCGATAAATATGTTCTCAATCAACGATGCACGAGAAAAAAGAGTTGAAATATTCGAAGATACCATGAGGCTCTGCAAAAGCAATGCACGCCTTGCGGAGACTGTCAGAAATTCAAAAGCGGGCACAAAATTCTACGCTCCCGACGATAAGCCACAGCTAAACTCCGTCGGAAATACCCGCAGCACGGAAATATCCGTCACAAAGGAGCGCACCTTTGAAGCTGCAGGGAGACTTGACGAAAAGTACGGCGGCGAAAATAAGCTTGCTGTCCATAATTTCGCTTCGGCGACAAATCCCGGCGGCGGAGTCACACGAGGCAGCTCCGCTCAGGAGGAAGCGCTCTGCCGCTGTTCGACATTATATCCCTGTCTGAACACCAGCGAGCTTATGGAGAAATACTATTCCATGCACAGAAATCAGCACGATGTCCGCTATACCGACGCCTGCATCTATACTCCGGGCGTTACTGTGTTCAAGACTGATACCACATTCCCAAAGCTCATGCCCGAAGACGAGTGGCTTTCCGTGGACGTGATCACATGCGCCGCGCCAAATCTCCGTCCGAATCCCTATAACTCCATGAACCCCGGCAAGGGCACAGCCATTAAGGTGACCGATGCTGAGCTGCTCGCTCTCCACAAAAGCCGCGGTAGACATATCCTCAGCATTGCCGCCGCAAATGGAGCTGATGCACTCGTACTGGGAGCCTTCGGCTGCGGAGCCTTCAGAAACAGCCCCCAGATAGTGGCAAGAGCCTACAAGGAGCTGCTCCCTGAATTTGAGGGAAGCTTTGATGAGATCGTCTTTGCGGTCTACTGCTCCCCTAACGACACGAACAATTACGATACCTTCAAAAGAATACTCTCTAAATAATTTCGTTCCATAATTTACATGTAAATCATCAGAATATCCCAGCCGTAAAATGCCAATAATCTTAATATGCAAGGTTCCACTATGGATAAACGGAGATATTAAGATGTATTACAATAAGGTTGAGATATGCGGCGTGGATACCTCCAGACTGCCGATCTTAAAGGAAAGCGAAAAAATGGAGCTCCTGGAAAGGTACAAGCAGGGCGACAAATCAGCACGGGACAAGCTTATCAGCGGAAATCTGCGGCTGGTGCTGAGCGTTATCCAGAAGTACATGGGACGGGGCGAAAATCCCGACGATCTGTTTCAGGTGGGCTGTATCGGACTTATGAAGGCTATCGACAACTTTAATACTGAGCTGAACGTAAAATTTTCCACCTATGCGGTGCCGATGATATCAGGAGAGCTGCGGCGGTATCTCCGCGATTTCTCCCCCATTCGAGTAAGCCGCAGCACCCGGGACCTGGCCTATCGCGCCATGCAGACCAAGGAGCAGCTCACCGCTGAATATGACCGTGAGCCAACCGTGGACGAGATAGCAAAAGCTATGGACATAAAAAAGAGCGAGGTGGTACTGGCTCTTGAAAGCGTCACCGACCCTGTGTCGCTGTACGACCCCGTCTACTCTGATTCGGGAGATACGCTGTACGTCCTGGACCAGCTGGGCGACAGCAGCAGCGACGAAGCCTGGCTGGACGAGCTGTCCATTAAGGAAGCCATAAGCGGTCTCAAGGGACGTGAAAAGGATATCCTCTACAAGCGATTCTACTGCGGAAAAACACAGATAGAGGTGGCCGAGGAAATTGGCATCTCACAGGCGCAGGTGTCGCGGCTGGAGAAAAATATCATCGAAAAAATAAAAGGCAATATATGAACAAACGGATAATGCGCAAACCACGCATTATCCGTTTATTTTGTGCTACCTTGAAATGTACCCAAGTATGCCATTATATATCGCCTCGGCGAACTTATCCTGGAAGCTGTCGTCAGCAAGCGCCATTGCCTCGGTATAATTGCTGACAAAGCCGCACTCTATCAGCACAGAGGGGAACTCCTGCTGCTGGGTCACATAGAAGTAGTTGTACTTCTCGCCGCGGTCATAATTGCCACCGTCGCCGTGGACCTCCGACAGCACCTTTCCAAGCTGGGCAGATATCTCATCTGCAAGAGGCTGTGAGTATGGCGTGAAATAGTAAGCCTCTCCGCCGGTGGCAGTGCTGCTGCCGCTGTTGCAGTGGACCGCCAGATAGATATCGGGAGAATACCTTCTTGCGAAGTCAGCCCGCTGAGCGGTCACATAGTCCTGGGACTCGGTCTGTAAGCGTATCACATTTGCTCCTGCCGCCTTCAGCTTCTGCTCCAGCTTGACGGATATGGCCAGATTTGCGCTCTGCTCCTGGATATGTCCCACAGCGCCGGGGTCGAATTTTCCTCCGCCAACGTAGCCATGTCCCGGGTCGATAACTATGGTCATGCCCTCCAGCAACGAGCTCACGCCGTTAAAGCTCATAATGAGCGTATTTCCGTCATAGTGGGACTTCACGCCGAAATATTTTCCCTTTGAAGCCAAAGTCAGCGCAAGCCGCACTCTGCCGTCGGGAGCATTTGTCCATTCATATCCGCTGAACAGTCCGCCTTCGGGAAGCATGACATCACTTTCGGAAAAGCCTGTCCCATAGTCAAAGTCAATATAGACCTTGTCGGCGCTGAAATCCGCAGCATAGAAATAGCCGTTATTTCCGTCCGAATAGGAAAATCCGCCAAAGCTTATCTCAAAGGGTATCTTATCGCCGATATTGAGGACAAGTACAGTGTCGCCCTCGGATAGCTCTGCGTTTGTAAGGGAAAGTGAAATATTTTCCCCGATATTTCTGCCGATTAGAGACGCGTCAGATGTGCGTATCCGCCTGCCGCTCTCGGTGATGTAGTAGGACGTACTGCCATAGGTCACGGTCCGGGCCAGCTTGTCCTTAGTGCCTGCGGGAAGCCTTGTGCAGTTGGGCACAGGCTCGGTAAGGGTATTTCTTCCGCTCCATATCATGGTGTTGTCGGAGGCTATCTCCACCAGCTGCGCCACGGCCATTTCTCCGCCAGTAACGCCGCCTGTTCCGATATCAGGAGTATATGGGACATTCGGCATATCCACAACGCTTCCGCTTTCGGACCTTTCCACAGGAACGATATAGATGCGGCTGCCTGTGATGCACTCGATTATCTTCCTGCCGCCCAGAGGATATGCTGCATAGACCTTCATATCTCCCAGGTCGGTCATATTTTCCCTGCCTTCGGGGAGAGTATAGGTTCCTCGGTAAACAGTGTAGTTTGAGTTCGGGTCGGTATCCTCGGAAAGACCCTCCGTAGGAGAAAGCTCAATTATTTCATCGTTGATGTACGCAATAACACTTGTCCCACGGTAAGCCTCGGCAGTGACTGACAGCACCGTTCCACCCTCGGCATAGATATCGTCGCCTCTCGGCTGAGCATTTTTCAGCACTCGTACAGTTCGGGTAATGTGATATGTAACCGTCCGCCCCTTATTTTCGAAGGTGAACTCATTGTCGCCCACCTGCAGCTCCATATTGAAGTAGAAGCGCCCCGCCTCGTTAAGCTCGATAGGCTCCCCCTGAAAGCATACCTCGAAATTCGGGTCAAAGGAGCCCGCAAATATGACGGAGGACTCGTCAGTGCGAAACTCGGTCTGTTCGGGGAGAGTCATTTCCAGGTCGATGTTCAGTCCCTCTGCATCAAGACTGCCGCTGTAATGCTTCATCAGCACTTCGGTAGACTGCTCCCGGTTCTCCTCCAGCGCAGACAGCGAGGAAAACACGCTGCCGCGGCAGTTGGAAAGCTTCTCTGCGGCGAGGACCTGCTTTACCAGCTCATCGGGATAATCCCAACCGTTCTCCCCGGAGCACACATTTTCGTTTTCATGGAGAACGAAAAGTCTAATTCCCGCCTCCCTTGCGGCGTCGTTCCACCATGAGGTAATATTCTCAAAGGGGACCTTTTCAGAGGAAATGCCCTCCTTAGTGCGAAGCAGGATAAAATCTGTCCAGCCGTTTTTCACATAGCTGAGATTATCCGCAAGCCCATCGAAAAGCGCCTGATAATCGGCATGGATATCAGAGCCGCCCGTCATCTCGGAGCCGTTTGCCCAAACTCCGTCTGCGGCGATGCCCACAGCAGCGGTATTGCTTGTGCGCCTCACAGCATTTGCCGCCGTTTTGAAGATGTAGGCATTGCTCTCATATATCCACTGCTCATAGCCGATACCCGAGCCGTACCTCATGTAATCGGAGAAGCTCTCGTGAGTTTTTTCGCCGTAATAACCGTCGAAAATGATACCGTCGGGAGAGTATCTCAGGGTAACATTTCGGACCACCACAGCGAGCCTGTCTATCCTCTCATTGAGGGTCATATTCCCGTCCATATGTGACAGAGCGGCGTTTATATCAAAGACAAGATAGAGGTAAAATCCTCGTGACAGCGCAGTTTCCGCCGCATAATCAACGGCTGTGCGGTCAACAGTGCTGTTAAGCTCACCGTCATAAAAGAGGGTATCGCCGTAGGACATACCAAGTATGAGCGTGTTCATCGAAAGAGCCGCTGCCCTGTCCAGCATGGAGTTTATATCGTTGTAGACCTCTTCCTCGGTGTAGCCCGTACCGTCGGGCTTGCCGCAGAGAAAATCCACCGACGGAACAGCATAAAAGCCCCGCAGCTGCGAGGGAAAGGCAAGGGTCCTCTCGGCGGAGTAGCCTGCGATATCCTCAGCAGTTATCCCCGGGTATTCCTCAGAGAACACCTGCAGCCCCAACATATTAATAAGAAATGCGGCAGCAGCCGCAAAAATCAACAACCGAAAAGCTTTTTTCGCTCTTATCATCATCACCCAAACCAAAAAAGCAAGAGGAAAAGCAAAACTATTCTGCTTTGACCCTCTTGCTTATTAATAACCTATCGAATCAAACTGTTAACTTATCAATACTTGCTGTCCACGTTTTCAAAGTCCTCGTCGTCATCGAGAACGATCTTCTTAGGAACGCTTACCGCCTTGAAATCTATGGGCTTAAAGGGCTCGTCCTCTGTGCTGTCATAGATAAGTGGCTTCGGAGCTGGCTCCGCGGGGCGGTATTCCTCCGCATGATACTCGGGAGCAGGCTCGTGGGTATATTCCGGTACGGGAGCATACTCAGGCTCGGGCTCAGGATAGGAAACATCGGAAGCTATGGAATCGAACTTGAACCGTCCGATCATTTCGTTAAGCATAGCAGACTGACCGGAAAGCTCCTCGCTGGCAGCTGCGGATTCCTCTGCGGTGGCGGTATTGCTCTGGACCACTGCGGAGATGTTGTCCACGCCGCTTGTTATCTGGATAATAGCATCGGACTGTACCACAGAAGCTGCCGAAATGCTTTCGATCTCGGTAGATATCTCACCTGCAGACTTAACGATACCGTCAAGCACCTCTGCAGTGCGCTTTGCGATCTTGGAGCCTCTCTCAACGCTTGCAACAGAGCTTTCGATAAGGGCAGTAGTCTGGCTTGCAGCCTCAGTGCTCTTAGCCGCAAGATTGCGGACCTCGTCAGCAACAACAGCGAAGCCCTTGCCTGCGCTGCCTGCTCTTGCAGCCTCAACAGCTGCGTTGAGGGCGAGGATATTGGTCTGGAAGGCGATATCGTCAATGACCTTGATTATCTTGGAAATCTCCTCGGAGGACTTATTGATTCCGTCGATAGCCTCCAGCATGTTGGACATTTCCTTATAGCAGAGAGTTATCTGGTCCTTAGTCTTGTCAACGATAGCGGAGGTATTCTTTGCAGCATCGGAATTATTCTTAACCTTAGTGGAGATATCGCTTATCTGAGCGGAAAGCTCCTGAATAGAGGACGCCTGCTGAGTAGCACCGTCAGAGAGAGTCTGCGCGCCAAGTGCGACCTGCTGAGAGCCGCTGTTTACCTGACCGGAAGCAGAAGCTATCTCGGAGAAGATATTGCGGAAGTCCTTTGTCACCTCGTCGTAGGTAGACTTTATGTACGCGAAATCGCCCTTCCACTCACCCTTCAGCTCATAGGATAAATTTCCTGCCGCGATATTTTTCAGACCATTTCCTATCTCAAAGGTAATATCCTTAATATCGGTAACGGACTCCTCCAGAACATTTGCGAGAGCGGTTATCTCAGTGCCGTAGCTGTCCTTTTTGACCTCAGATGTAAGGTCGCCCTTTTCGGAAAGGTCAAGCAGGCGCATGCCGAAATCCCCGAGTGACTGAAGCATAGCATGAACAACTCGGTTAATAAGAAATACCGATACGCCCAGTGCGGCCAGCAGTGCGATGATAGTCACCGCAATGCTGTGTATAAATTCGGAAAGAAGCAGCACGATAAGCATCGCAATAAGAAGTATCACGGCCATTCCAATGGTGATTATCCCTTCGATATTTCTGCCCTTCCTTGCCTTAAGCTTTTCAGGTAACATATAAAAGCCTCCCAATCATACCGTTTTCCGACAGACCGAAAAGCGGATAAAATACAATTAATATACTATATATTATATCATAGTGTATCCAAAAAAGCAATAGTTTTATATAATCATTCAATATTTTTGTACAAAATGCGCAAAAAAGCTATAGATATTGCACAAACATAAACTGTCATAAAAATATCAGTCCTCGTCCATAGCCTCTGCCGCCTCAGCAGCCTTTATCATGATAGCACATTCAAGGCGCTTCTTTTCCAGCTCGCAGGAAAGCTTATGTGCGGAGTGGATATCACCGTTGTAGATGTAATTGTTGGCATTGCAGCCGCCGCTGCAGTAGAATTTAGCCCAGCAGTTCTTACAGTCGTTCTTGGTGTAGATATGAGCTGCAGCAAATTCCTTTTTGATGTCGTAATTGAAGGTACCCTCGATGATATTGCCCATTTTATATTCACCGCAGCCCACGAACTGATGACAGGGATAGATATCGCCATCGGGAGTGATAGCCACGTACTCATTTCCGCTGCCGCAGCCTCTGAGACGCTTTATTGCGCAGGGGCCCTGGTCGAGGTCAAGCATGAAATGGAAGAAATTGAAATGCCTGCCCTCTTTTTTGTTGATGAGCATCACCTGTGCGAGGCGCTCGTACTCGGAGAAGATAGCGGGAAGCTCCTTCTGAGTGATAGCATACTTTTCGCTGGGGTCGCTGACCACAGGCTCCACGGAAATCTGGTCAAAGCCCTGGTCGTAAAGGCTGAGAACATCGTTTGTAAAGTCGGGATTATATTTTGTAAAGGTGCCACGGACGTAGTAATTTTCATAGCCGCGCTTTTCCACAAGACGCTTGTACTTGTCCATAAACAGGTCATAGGAGCCCTTACCGTTAGGAGTTTTTCTCATACGGTCGTTGACTTCCTTTCTGCCGTCCACAGAAAGGACCACGTTGGACATTTCCTTATTGATGAAATCAATCTTTTCGTCGTCAAGAAGCAGACCGTTAGTTGTGATAGTAAAGCGGAAGTGCTTATTGTACTCCTTTTCCTTAGAGCGGCCGTACTCCACGAGTCGCTTGACGGTATCGAAGTTCATAAGAGGCTCGCCGCCGAAGAAATCCACCTCAAGGTTTTCTCTGTTTGCGGAGTTTTCGAGAAGGAAATCGAGCGCCCTTCTGCCCGTATCGAAGTCCATGACCTTTCTGCCGAGGCCGTAATCGCCGGTCGAAGCGAAGCAATACTCACAGCGGAGATTGCAGTCCATAGAGATAAGCAGGCACATAGCCTTCACAGGAGCAGCCACAGACATCTTAGCGAACTGCTCATAGTCGTCCTCGGTAAAGAGAGTCTGTTCCTTATAAAGCTCCACGACCTCCTCATAGCAGGAAATTATCTCCTCGCGGTCATAGAAGCGGGAAAGCTTTTCTATAACGCTTTCGGGACATTTTTCGTCAAAAGGCGGAGATACGTTATCCAGCATATCATATGTAAGCTCGTCCACCAGATGAACGCCACCGCTATGGACGTCGAGGACGATATTATAACCGTTTAATTTATACTTATGAATCATTTTGAAAACTGTCTGCCAAGAAAACACCGGAGGCAGACTCTCTCCTTTCGGGTAAAAAATAAGGGGAAAAGCAAACAAGCTTTAATCCCCTCGGCTGCAAAGGTTATGCAGTTACTTTTCGCACTTCTGATTAGCAACAGTGCAGGAAGTTTTGCAGGCAGACTGACAGGAAGCCTGACACTTGCCGCAGCCGCCCTTTTCAGCGGTCTGTCTGAGGTTAGCCTTGTTAATTGTTCTGATGTGCTTCATCGGAAAATTCCCTCCATTTTTAATAATTTCTTATATTATAACATAATGTATCATAAAATACAATAGTCATTTTAACGAAAAAGCGGCTTAGTATTTACACCTATTATACCACCCGCTGCCGCAGAGCAGAAAATAAGTACAGTTTTAGCGAAAAATCCGTCCGAGGAAAAGCTCTTAACGAAAATCATTCCGAGAGCGAACACAGCCGCAAGGGTAACTATCCCGAAGACGATACCCACAGCGATGCCATGCTTACGGCGGATATTAGCTGCTACGAAGGCACCTGCAAAGCAGCCAGCGCAGAGAGAGATTCCGGACATTATCCTCACTGTGGTATCAGAAACGTCCATGATAAGCTGTATTCCTGAAAACAGCAGAATAAACAAAAGGACAGCTCCCAGAGCCGCACCCGTCGAAAAGATGACCGATCTTTGCCTATCGCTCATATGCTTTCCCATACCCATTCCTCCTTGACACTCTGAGCAGCGGTTTATCGTCTGTTCACTAATTATATGCCTGGAGTTTCTGGAATATTCTCGGCTTGCTGTGTTTGTGGGTATTCTTTCGATTTACCGACTATTTTCGGTTCGTTTTCGGCGGAGCAGAGCTCCGCGCATTTGAGACGCTCCGCTGTCAAATGCAACGCCAGCCGTGATATGCTTCAAGTTCGTAAATATATACTGGTGTTTTCAGCCGTACTTGATTTTTTTAATCACGGGCGGCGTTTATAATCGTTCGGCTCTTCGGCTTAGACTTAGAACATCGCTGTGTAACGTGCCGGTGGGGGTGTTTCGCCGCTTGCGAGCGGCGACCAAAGGGCGCCGCCCTTTGGAAACCTGCAGCCTTGAAAGGCTGGCGAACTTTTTATTGCTGGGTTACTGCTTATTTGCGGTTACTCTCAGCCTCGCACCCCCGCACCATCACTATTCACTCTTCACTATTCACTACTCACTATTAACTCTTACTTCTTTACTCCCTCTTCTACTGCATCGTGCTGTGTTGCGTTCTCAGAGATCGCCCACATCTTCACTCTTACCTTGTTTCTGTCGCCACCTGTCTCAATGACGATAGTGTCCTCATGGCTATTCTGGGGATTTCTGTTGATTCTTACAACAATGCCTGTGATACCGCCGATAGTAGTGACTTCATCGCCTATCTGCAGTGCGTCCTTCATTGCCTTCTGTTCCTTTTCCTTCTTCTTCTGGGGTCTGATGATGCAGAAATAGAAAACAAGAACAAGGATTCCCAGAGAGAACACCATATAGAGGATGCTTCCCATTGCATCTGCTTCGGTACCGGTGCCGTCAGCAGCTGCGGTAGTTGACGCGGTGGCTGCAAGCATGGATAAATAATTGATATTCATTAAGATAAACCTCCGTTTTTCTCGATTCTTCACAAATCAGGTACAATAATTTAATTATAGCATCTTTCACATTGATTTGCAATAGCTAATTTAAGCATATTTATTAATATTATTTTTCCGAATGATTAATTTATATCATCAAACCCGATATTCCTCGGTCAGATAGTAGATTTTGTTGTCCACAAGTGCGTCGATAAGAGTGCCGTTTTCGGTATATTCCTCGCTGAATATCTTCCCGTCGATGCGTATCTGATTTAAAAGTCCGCTCTTGTCGTAGGGTATCACGAATTTTCCCCTTACGCTTTGAGCGGGAAGATTGTCCGCAATGCATTTCAGCAGACGGTCAAAGCCCGTTTTATTCTTAGCAGATATCTTCACGGTATTATTATCCTCAGGAACATTGTCCGGGTCTGGGAGCTTATCTATCTTGTTAAGCACATTGATGCGCGGGATACCGTCGCACCCCAGCTCCTTCAGCAGCTCCTCGGTGACCTCCGCCTGTTCGCGGGCATCGTCAGCGCTGATGTCGGTCACGTTGATGATGATGTCCGAGTTTGCCGCCTCTTCGAGGGTGCTTTTGAACGCCTCCACCAGATTATGAGGCAGTCGGCGGATAAGTCCCACCGTATCGGTCAGCAGCACGCTTCGACCGTCTGGCAGCTCAATTGACCGTGAGGTAATGTCCAGCGTTGCAAAAAGCTTGTTTTCAGCAAGAACTCCTGCGTCGGTCAGAGCATTGAGCAGCGTGGATTTTCCAACGTTAGTATACCCCACTATCGCTGCTGTCAGGACGTTATCCTTTTTGCGGCGGCTGCGGCGGAGCCCTCTTCTCCGTTCAAGGTCAGCAAGCTCGTCGTTAAGAGCCTCTATCCTGCGACGGATATGGCGACGGTCAGTCTCCAGCTTTGATTCTCCGGGGCCTCTGGTGCCGATTCCTCCGCCAAGTCTTGACAGAGCCACGCCCTTTCCAGCCAGATGAGCAAGGCGATATTTCTGCTGTGCAAGCTCAACCTGGAGGCGTCCCTCTGCGGACACCGCCCTCTGTGCGAAAATATCCAGGATAAGGGTAGTGCGGTCTATCACGCGGATATCGGTGATATTTTCGATATTTTTGGTCTGATTTGCGGTCAGCTCGCAGTCGAAGATAAGGATATCTATCTCCAGGCTCTGTGCCTCCTCGGCAAGCTCTGCGAGACGTCCAGAACCAATGCAGGTAGCGCTGTCGTAAGCGGGGCGCTTCTGGATACATCTTCCCACGACCTCCACGCCCGCAGTCTCTGCCAGCTCTTCAAGCTCGTCCATGGAGCGCTCCGCGTCGAACTCCCCCGTATCGGCGGATATCAGAAACGCCTTTGTCACGGTCTCTTCCGCAATTTCGTAAACAGTATCCGACATAAAAGTCCTTTCCATTAATCAAGAAGCAATAGGCAGGATATCCTCCCACTTCTTGCTTCGTTTTAGCTTATTTTACTTGATAAACAGTGTCTTTATCCCTGCAAACGCCGCCGAGAACATACCAGGCAGCTCATCTGCATATTCCTCGTACAGCTCCTCGTAGGCCTCGGGATCTACCTGCTGCATCCAGTCCATTATCTCGGGCAGGCTTGCCACCGCCACGATTATGAAGATAAAGGGAAGGGCAATTCCTATCGCATTAAGAACGATGCCCGCAGTGGATATTCCCTTTGCAAAGCCCGGGTACTTCACCTTGAACACGATGCCAAGGATAAGTCCCACTAACGGAACAAAGAACAGCAACGGGAAGACCCAGCCCAGTATTCCTGCGGAAAGTCCCACGATACCGCATACCAGGGAGCCGATAGCCATTCCCTGTGAGGGCTGACGCTGGAAATAGGGGTCCTGATAGCCACCGTACTGATTGTACTGATAGTTGTTGGGATTGTTCATATCATAGTTATTCTGATTATAGCCGTTCTGATTGTAGCTATTTTGATTATAGCTATTCTGATTATAATAGCCGCTGCCATTAACGGTATTATATCCCGTCTGCGGCTCGGTATACCCGGACTGAGAGGGATTATAGCCGCTGTTCTGATCATTATAGCCAGGCTGACCGTAAGCCACCCGTCCGGTGTTGTTCTGAGGATTCTGATTCTGGTTCTGATAAGGCTGTCCCATATTCTGAGAATAGCCCTGCTGTGGGTTCTGAGGAATGCTCTGAGAATTATTCTCCTTGGAGAGGTTCACGCTGCTGTTATCGTTTGGCTCAAAGCCGTTGTTCTGGCTGTTAAATTCGTCCATGCTCATCTTCCTTTCAGGTCAGACGGAAATTTCCGCCGTTTCGTGTGTACTGTCGGGGTTTGCTCCCAGAAGGGGCCTTACATATTCACTCAGGAATTCGTCCACCTGTTCAGGACATCTTCCGATATAATTTTCGGGAACAAGATTCTTTTCGATTTCCTCGCGGGTCAGGTCGAACAGTTCGTCCTCAAGGATAAGGTCGATAAGATTATTTTCGAGGCCCTCCTCCTTAACTCTCTTACCAGCCTCAATTGAGAGCTCACGTATCCTCTCATGAAGCTTCTGTCTGTCGCCGCCCTTCTTTACGGCGTCCATCATGATGTTCTCGGAAGCCATAAAGGGAAGCTCTTTCATTATCCTCTGTCTGATTATCTTAGGATATACTACCAGATTGGAGGTGACATTTATCATTATATTAAGGATAGCATCTGCTGCAAGGAAGCCCTCTGCAACGGAGATGCGCTTGTTTGCGGAGTCGTCCAGGGTACGTTCGAACCACTGTGTTCCCGCTGTGAAGGAGGGATTGAGGGTATCTACCATGAGATATCTTGCAAGAGCGCATATTCTCTCGCAGCGCATAGGATTGCGCTTGTAGGGCATTGCAGAAGAGCCTATCTGCTTCTTTTCAAAGGGCTCCTCCATTTCCTTGAAGTTCTGGAGGATTCTTAAATCGTTTGCGAACTTCATAGCAGACTGTGCGATGCCGCCCAGAGTTGCAAGTATCTGAGAATCCACCTTTCTGGAGTAGGTCTGACCGGAAACGGGAACGACTGCATCGAAGCCCATTTCCTCAGCTATCATGCTTTCAAGCTCTCTGACCTTTTTGCTGTCGCCGTTGAAAAGCTCCATAAAGGAGGCCTGTGTGCCGGTAGTTCCCTTTGAGCCCAGAAGCTTAAGGTTAGCTATTCTGTAATCCAGCTCGCTCACGTCCATGAGAAGCTCGTTTATCCACAGTGTTGCGCGCTTTCCGACAGTGGTAAGCTGCGCGGGCTGCAGGTGAGTGTATGCAAGAGCGGGCATTGCCTTGTACTCGTCTGCGAAATCAGCAAGCTGAGAGATGACCGTCAGCAGCTTGCGGCGGATAATATTCATAGCGTCGCGCATGATGATAACATCGGTATTATCGCCCACATAGCAGGAGGTAGCGCCCAGGTGGATTATCTTCTCCGCCTTAGGGCAGGCAAGACCATAGGTGTAAACATGAGCCATAACGTCGTGACGTACCAGTTTTTCGCGTTCTGCGGCAGTCTTATAGTCGATATTGTCCACATTTGCCTCAAGCTCGTCGACCTGTTCCTGAGTCACAGGCAGTCCCAGCTTCATTTCAGCTCTTGCGAGAGCGACCCAGAGTCTGCGCCATGTAGTAAATTTCTTGTCTGCGGAGAACAGATACTGCATTTCCTTGCTTGCGTATCTGGTGCAGAAGGGGGATTCGTAGGTTGATGTATCTGACATTGTGATTATAAGCTCCTTTTGAAATAATTATTCAATATTATTGTAGCATACTTTTTCGCATTTTGCAAGTATTTTTGAAATTTTTATAACATTTCCGCTAACCATTCATTATATCGAAATGACGCCGGTATCTTTTGGGGATATTTATCGGAACATCATAGCCAATAGCCTTCAAGCCTTCGGGAATAATTCTCATACCGTCCTTAAAATACTCTTCTATCCGCTTTTCCTTTCGGGTCACGGTGCTGTAATCCGACGGGCAAACAAAGGTCCAGTCGGCGCCCTCATGGTCGACCACAAGCCGGAAATACTTATCAATATCTGTATCAGGAAACCCGACCTTTCTGAGCAGGATATGATGCTCAACGGCTTCGTCTATCTGACTTGCGATAACTGTTTCCCCGTCATAGGAAACAAGCACCAGCAGTGGTTCATCGGTATTGACCGCATTCTCGAACTCCAGTTCATCCGGATATTTAATTATGGTCATGTTATCCCTCCATTATTTGCGCACTGCCCGCTACTGGCTGACAAACTCCTCAGGGTCCAGCAGATAGCCGTCAGAGCGCACCTCGAAATGCAGATGATTTCCCGTAGAATCGCCGGTGCTGCCCACATAGCCGATAAGCTGTCCCGCGTCCACATGCTCGCCCACCTCGCAGGCGGTCTCGCTCTGATGTGCGTAATAGGTTATATTCCCGTCGTCGTTCTGTATCACGACGCAGTTTCCGTAGCCGCCGTTCCAGCCGGAGCCCACATCTATGACGGTTCCGTCAGCAGCCGCATAGATAGGCGTTCCCAGCGGTGCCGCGATATCCAGTCCCTTATGATTTCTCTCGCCGCCGAAGGGTGACGAGATATATCCTCCGTCCACAGGCCAGAAATACTCACCATTTCCGTGAACAGTGCCCCATTCGGGCCCACCAAGCATAGTTCCCTCACGAATGACCTCGGAAACAGGCTGAACAGTGGTCACTCTGGACGTTATCTTTCTGCGGACAGGCTTTCCGGACAGATTTCCGTTTTCGTCCTTTTCCACCGCATAGGTTATCATCGCGGTGACGGTCTCCATACCGTTGGAGCCCTCAGTCTGTATCTCCTTCTGTCCCAGAGGAAGGGTATCGTCGTCGATAGTGATAGTGGAATAGGAGACCTCGCTCTCATAGGACCGCTCCCGGATGTACTCCACGGTCAGAAACGGCTCGTACTCGGATATCTCGATGACCGTGCCCACGCTGATATTATCGCCCAGGTCCACCTCCTTGCCGTTGTAGGTGGCCTTGCACTGCAAAAGCTCGTCAAGGGTCATGCCGAGGCTTTGTGCTATCTGAATGAGATAGTCTCCCGGCTGGACCTCGTAATACTGGGGAGTGCTTTCATCGCCCACAAGTATGTCGATTATCTTCTGCTGGTCCACCACTGCCATTTTATTTATGGAATACGGTTCAAAGGATATCTCCTTGTCAAAGAAAACATTCTCGGGGTCCACGCCCTCAATACCGTCGCACACCGATTTCAGCTCATTGAGAGCCTCTTCTATCCTGTCATAGCTGGAGACGAAGCCCAGCACCTTACCGTCCGCCTTGACCATAACTGCCCGTATGACGTCAGGGTCGTCCTCATCGGTGATGAAGTCCTCGAAGTTCAGCTCCTCTTCCACCTCGGTCTCAGGCTCCTCGCTGACAGCGGGGTACATATCCGATATCTGCTGTTCCATTTTATCGGCGAGTATCTCATGGTCGATAGCATTGTCCTTTGCCGAAGCCGGACGGACAGTGAGCCTTGCGGTCTTGTAATACTCTCCGTCGGTCTCGTAGTTCTCCATTTTCTCGGCGATGATACGCTGCGCCTCGCCGTAAACGTCATCGGAGGTGATGATACCCACGTCCTCACCGTCTATCTCGACAGCCACCACGTAATTGAGGGACTGAACATACTTCACCGCCCCCAAAAGCCCACACAGACACACCACAGGAAAAACAACATTGAAAATATCAGCAGGAGTTATCCTTTTCGCAGCAGGCTTTTTCGCCGCAGCAGCCTTTTTTCTGCCGTGAGTCCTTGCCGCTTTGAGCATCTCCTCAAAGGGACGGGGGAGCTTCCTCAGGACATAGCCCGTCATATGCACATAATGAGCTCCCAGCTTTGTAACGAATTTCTTTATCGAGCGCAGGGATATTTCGGACATGGGTACACCTCCTTTCCTATCCGAATAAACCAATAATTAATTATTATATCACATTATCCGATAAAAATCAAGTGCGTGCAGTTCACATCAAGTTAATATTTTCGAAAAGATACTCCGCCCATTACACGAAGAATTTGTCCGACCGTGGAAAAAATTTGTGAAAAATATCCTTTGAAAAAATCCTTTTACTTTGATATAATGTAATAGCTACAAATGAATAGAAATACTGCACGACACACGTAGTACCATGGGTACGTAAATCTGATCACGGAACATGACCGGATATACCCTTGGCGCTGCGTTTTTTTCTGTTCAAATAAAAATAAGGAGTGTGGTAATCATGCCGCAGAATCAGTTTCAGAGAGTAGTTTTCGCATTTCTTACAGTGCTTGTTACAGTACACGCTTATGTGTTCTATAGCCTGTATGTAGTCAATGGTTCGGTGCTCATGGAGGTCACCGGCGCAGACAGCGTGCTTTCCGCCATAAACAGACAGGGCGGAGTGTACATGCTGGGGCACTTCATGCCCATATGGGCAGTCATTCTGATAGAGTTCGCCTTTGCGCTGACACTGGAGGTCACCTTCGGCAGCCTGACGTCCTTCAAGCTCGCATGCAAAGTTTTCGACCCTAAGGAAACTCATCCCATGATATTCGAGTCCGCCATAATCTGCGCAACAGTGGGACTTATGTGCCCTGCCATGAGCTTTATCGCCGCATGGCTGTACTATCCCTATTATGAGGGCTTTTCCCTTATCACGCTGCTGGCAAACTGGCTGAAGCTGGTGTGCTTCAATTTCCCCTTTGCGTTCTTCACCCAGCTGTTCTTCATACAGCCCCTTATCCGCACTGTTTTCAAGGCGATATTCGTAAGAAAAACAGAGGCTGTCAACAGCTAACGGTTTACAATTCACAGTTAAAGGACGACCGATCTTTCAGTCGTCCTTTTTTGTTACAATATATTTTCTAACTGTCAGCTGTTAATTGTCAGAATGAGCCTTGAACCGATAAGCTGTGCCTCATTATAAGCCGTCAGCGAGGATATCCCCACAGCGTCGATGCCCATATCATTCACCAGCTTCACATAGGCGGAAATGCATATCTCCCTGATAAGCTCCGATGCAGACTCTGCCGCCTGCGGAGAAGCCTCCCCGATATTCAGCTCCACGGTCATATCCGCATGGAGCACCCCGTCAGCATAGTATGCGCTCCGCTTTGTTTCGGGGGAGATAGTTACCGTTTCAAAGCCGTCCTCCCCGGAAACGGTCAGCTCCCTC
>CAMEYZ010000012.1 GCA_945947715.1 uncultured Clostridia bacterium
GACGCGTTCAACCGCATAGCTTACTCGCTGAAAAGCTGTGGATAAATTATTCCTTGTCCTCTGCGAACTTTTCGGGAGTGTATCTTTCGACAGCCTTTTCATTGAAGGTGAAATCAATGCTGTCAGTCCACTCTTTCTTGAGAGTATCGAAATCGTCCTCTCTCATTTCGTAAAGAAGGGATTCCTTTGCAGAGTCGAAATATGTGGGATCGTCAAGGAGATCATACTTTGCAACAACATAGTAATATTCTCCGTCCTCAGATTCGATAATGGTCACATCGCCTGCCTGCATGTCGGAAAATACCTTTTCACATACAACTGCTGCGGGATATTCTCCGTCCTTGCTGATGACCTGCTTGTTGCTTGTGTAGGAGGTTTCCTCCTCGTCGGGAGCGATAAGGTCCAGAACATCGTCCTCAGTTTCCTCAGCGGTCTCCTCGCCTGCCCATAATGCGGTAGTTTCCTCGGAGGTCTCCTCTGTGGTCTCAGCCTCGGTCACTGTGGTTTCGGCAGTAGTTTCCTCTGTTGTTTCAGCTTTGGTCTCTTCAACCGACTCACTTGTAACCTCGCCGCTTTCCTCTGCGGGAGCCATTTCCTCCGCATCGCTGGGGACAACGACCATTTCGCTCGAAGATGTGTCGCTTTCTGCTTCTTCAGCCGCTGCAGCTGCTGCGGCAGCCTGTGCCTGTGCCTGGAGATCATCAAAATATGCAAGATATTCAAAGTTCAGCGTGTCAAAATCCTCGCCATTCTTGGCTCTTTCGACGTAATCCTTTGCCATTTCCATGCGCTCTGCCTTGCCTTCGGATTTCAGCAGATTTCCCTCGCCATCAACCAGATTCATGGAAATATAATTGATAAGCGCATAATTCTCGGTCATGTAGGACTTGATATCCTCTTCAGGGACCTCGCGCTCTCCGTTTTCGCCATAGACCATATCAAAGAGCTTATCAGCCTTAAGGCTATTCTCGTAAGCCTTAAGGAAGGACGACTCGGCAATACCATAGCTCTCATAAACGCTGCCATAATATTCCCACATGGAGTCGATATTGATCTTTGCAGCCTCTGTCTCGTCCTCGGTGAGCTCCAGACCATACTCGTCAAATTTCTGCTCAACCGCAAGATATTCCATAAGGTCGTTCTTAGCAGTAGATATCATCCAGTCACGAGCGTTCTGCTCCTCGATAGTGATAGCGAAAACGTCAGTATCTGTCTCGGTCATGTAAGACTGTGCGCTGTAGTAAGCGTTCATCAGATAATAAATGTACAGACCCGAAGGAATATCCTCATCCTGTGATGTTCCTATATAAATTGTATCCTCTCCGCAGCCTGCCAGAGAAAAGGTCATAGCTGCCGCTGCAAGAAGTGCGGTAAGCTTTCTGCATTTTGATTTATTCAACATTCGGATTAACCTCCATAGATAACTTCCTGTAATGTATTCACTAAATACATTATATTATAACATATAAAAACTTTTTTGTCCAGAGGATTTTATTTTTTTGTTTATTTTGCATTGTTTTGTTTGACTTTTTATAACTATGGTGATATAATATATACTATTGAGAACCTACCTACAGGCATCATATTCCTGCATTTTTCATAAAGCTTTCCGTAGATATGCCAGAGGGACGGTTATATCTGTCAAGATATAATGGCTCGTTTTCGCCGAGAGAGCATGGCTCGATGATATTGTGTCGCTCATAGCAGGTGAACAGCACCTTGTAGCCGCACTGATACAGTACATCTCCGCTGCCCTTTGATATATATCCATAGGGGTAGGCAAATACATCGGTGACCATTCCGCACTCATTCAGCAGATACTCGTTTTCAAGGCGGCAGTCCTCAGTGAGGGCAGCAAAATAGTCCTCCTCCGATTCGTTATAGTTCCTGCGGCAGCCCTGACGTCCCGACATTCCATGCATATCGTAGGTATGAGCGCCTATCTCGAAACGTCCGCTTTCGGCAAGCTCGATTATCTCTTCACCCGTAAGATAGGCGTAATTCGGATTATGGTCGCCATACTCCGCCGATTTTACGCAGTAGCTCCCCACGATGTTGACCGTTCCGCACATATTGAATTCCTCGAAAACCGGCAGCGCATAGGTCAGATTATTCAGAAAACCGTCATCAAAGGTGACGATTATCGGCTTTTCGGGAAAATCCCCGCCATTTTTCGCATATTCAAGGGTCTGGGCAGCAGTCACGGTCTCATATCCGCTGTCATGAAGATATTTCATATCGCTGTAAAAGGTCTCGGGCAGGATAAGATAATCTCCCGTCATTGAAGGACGCTCCGCAACGCTGTGATACATCAACACAGGAATATCTGCAAATTCAGTAACAGGAGCATCTACCGCCTGGACCTCAAAGCTTTTGTAAAAAATATATACCACAACGGCCACCGCAAACAAAGGATAAAGTGCCTTAGGTATCCTTCCGCAGATAAAAATACTATCACCCTCATTATATAACATCTCAATATTAGCATTATATTCTTATCGGAATGATAATATGAAAGGAATAACCATTATGAAAGCAAGAGTAAGACTTCCTCAGAGCTGTGCTGCGCTGTTCTTTATTGACAGCGAAAAATCGACGCTTATCGAAAAGTCCCTGGCATCTGCCGGGATATCGGTCATGATACCTCCCCGCGAAAATTACGGTGGAAGGATAGGCTCCCTTTTAAAGCTTCCGGGCTTTTCCGAAACAGCCGTTCCCGCTCCCGAGGACATCATCGCCGGTGAGCTCATCATCTTCTCGAACGTTGACCGAAAGACGCTGGACCGTGGTCTTGACGCGCTGCGCAGGGACAACATCTCCGTGCGCTTCAAAGCTGTGATAACAGAGTACAACAAGGATTTCACCCTCCCTGAGCTCATGTCTCACATGGCAGACGAGGAAAAAAATCTGAAAAACAATCAATAAGAACAGGTGCATTATGAAAACAGTATGTTACAATCATCTTCCCAAGGACGCCGCTGATATCCGCAGAGAGGTCTTTATGGAGGAACAGGGATTTATCAGCGAATTTGACGATATCGACGAAAAAGCAGTGCATATCGTCCTGTATCTTGACGATACCGCCGCAGCAGTATGCAGGGTGTTTTACTCCGAAGAGCATGAGCAGTACGTCATCGGACGGATAGCCGTGCGCAGAGAATACCGTGGAAAGCATCTGGGCGCCGAGATAATGCGCGCCGCGGAGGCCGAAATACGCCGACTGGGCGGAAGCACATCAGGCTTGTCCTCACAGGTGCAGGCTATGGGCTTTTATGAAAAGCTGGGATATCGTCCCATTGGCGAGCAATACATGGACGAGCACTGTCCCCATATCCGCATGGAAAAGAGCCTCTCGCAGGAATAGCCCTATGCAAATCAGCACATATAAAAAACAGCAGAGCCTGCCGTAATGCTTATGGGACCCAAGTACCCATCAAAGCATTACTGTAGGCTTTACTGCTGCTCTTATTTCCATTATTCCAGTATCGCTGTGGAAAAACACCGTTCTTCCGAAGTTAGAGCCTGTCTGCTCTGCGATTATCGGTATCTTGTAGGTACTGAGCACGGTTTTTACCGCCTGCACGTTTCTGTCGCCGATATTGAACACTGCCGAGCTTGTGGCAAACATCTGAGCTCCGCCTGCTATTTTAGCGGTAAGTCTGCTTACGCTGCTGCCCTTTGCGCACATCTTTGCTACCAGCTCCGTAATTCCCGTATCAGCATATCTGAACGGATTATCCCCTGGATTAGATGCCTCCTTGCTCCAGGGAAGCATTATATGCGCCAAACCTGCAAGCTGCCTGTCCTGATCGTAGAGGCATATCCCAACACAAGAGCCCAGAGCATAGGTTGCAAGTACATCGGGTGCAAAGGCGATATTCAGATCTGAAATTCCAACATTTATGGTCGCCATTACATCTCCACTCCCAATCCTGCAAATAAAGTTGAAAGTGATTTAAGCTCCGGAACAAGTATCATATTGCTTTGTATCTCGCTGTCGCCGATGATGAAGCTGTCGTCGATAAACAGTACCTTATCGCCTATCTGAGCGAATTCAACGGCAGGCACGCTGAGAATAGCTCCCACCATATCCACGGAGATCTGCGGAACAGATATCTGGATATTCAATCCCGTCATAGAGGATATAGCATTTACATAGGAAGCCGCAAGGATATTGCCAACCTCCGTAACAAAGGACATTTCCATATCCGACAGACTTGTCATATCGCTGATATCATTGCCAAAGATCGCCTTGATGATATGGCTTACAAACGGCTCCTGCATAATGCATAGCATCATGCCGTTTATCTTGTCGCTGAGTCCCACCAGCAGGCCGATAGCTATATTTTCCGGTCCGCCCAGGAAATTCACGACCTCGTTAAAATCTAGTATCTTTATATTGGGAACAGCGATATTTATCTTTTCGTTGAGCATGCCCGACAGAGCGCTTGCAGCATTTCCCTGACCGATATTACCGATCTCCTTTAAAATGTCAAGCTCCATGGCATTCAGCTCGTTTATGTTGTTCAGTGGCAAACTGCGCACCTCCTATCGGGTTTATCTGAGATTATTTATCAGCTCTTCAAGCTCGTTATGGAGCTTGACCATATTTGTATTCAGCTGGAAGGACCGCTGATATTCGATGACCTTCGACATTTCATTTGCGATATTGGTCGATGAAGCCTCAACATAGCCCTGCTTTTTCTTGATAGTCGCATCGGATATAGCCTCTCCGCTGGAGGCAGTGGCAGCAAAGTAGTTAAGGCCCTTCTGGTCGAGGCCGTAGGGATTTTCAAATCTGTACACGCCTATCATATCACCGAGGCTGTCGTAGTCGATATTTCCGTCAACAAGAGGCACCATAACATGATTTCCGTCATAATCCAGAACATATCCGCCATTAGAATCGCGGAGAGTACCGTCCTCCTGATAGAAATAGAAGGAGCCGTCCTTAGTATATTCCACATTTCCGGCAGTAGTCTCAATGGCGAAGAGCCCCTCGTCAAAAGCAGCAAAGTCAAGACCTCTGCCTGTTTCGCGGAGGGTACTCTGCTCAAACATAAGATTTGTCTTATCCACCTTAACGCCATGTCCCGTATGAACGGTCTCATCTACATTTCTTTTGGTATAGATAAGGTCAGTGAAATCGGGTCTTGAAGCCTTAAAGCCGTTGGTATTGACGTTTGCGATATTATTTCCCGTCACGTCCATACCTATCTGAAAGCTCATTATTGCCGAGGCCGCAGTATAATATCCAATTCTGCTCATAACTTACTCCCTAATTTATCAGCCGCGTTTCATAAGACTGTTGCAGGCTATCTGATTAATGCTGTTCATTATCTGGAGTGCCTGTGCATTTGCCTTAAAAATGTTGGTAGCATCCAGAGCCTTTGTCATTTCATCTGCGATATCCACATTGGAGCGTTCATACCAGCCTTGCTTCAGCGAATACTCCACATCATCGGGAATATCGCCTCTGGGAGCGTTCTGATAGGGACGGAAGAGCGTTTCGTCCACCTTTTCGACATCGGTATAATCCTCTATGTAGGAAAGTCCCAGCTGGAAGGTCCTTCCGTCGGCGGTAGTTATCAGACCATGCTCGCCGATATTGAAGTCAGCCGTTCCAAGATTTATAGTATTACCGTTCACATCGAGGACCTTACCTATATTGCCAAGCTCCAGATCACCGTCGTCCGCAATGGAGAACTGACCATTTTTGGTAAGAAGGACCTCACCGTCGGTATAGCGTTCTATATTAAAGTACACAGGACCAACTATCGCGCAATCAAGGAAAGAATTAGTCTCCTCCATAGTACCCTGTTCAAGGCAGGTATAGGTATCCTGAAGGGTCCTGTAGCGGATAGTACCCGTTTCGGAGTGCTGACCTCTGATAAGCAGCAGGCTGTCGGCAAAAGTCGTAGGGATAGCCGTATCGGTCTTATAGCCCGCAGTCTTTACATTTGCGAGGTTATTGGAAATAACGTTAAGTATCCGGTTTTCGTTGATAATACCGTTCGCCGAAGTATAGAATCCTCTAAGCAACTTGTCCGCCTCCGTTAAATATTTTTACACATTTACATTATATCACTTTTTTTACCGTTCGTCAATAGATTATCAACGACTTTTTTCTACAATTTGGCTCATTTCATATACTCTTCAAGAGCCTTCCGCATTTTAGAGACTGCCGCAGAATGAATCTGGCACACTCTGGACTCCGAAACGCCGATAACTGCGGCTATCTCGGAATATTTCAGCTTTTCGTAATAATACAGTGAAATAACGACCCTCTCCCTTTCTCCGAGAGAATCCACAGCCTTGACCAGCATACCATGCATTTCGCCGTTTAAAAGGCGCTGTTCAGGCTGCCAGCCATCGTTTCCGCTTTTCTCGCTGTCGGGGACATCGTACCCGCCCTCGAAGACCATTTCCTCAAAGGACAGCGTCTGAGCCGCCGCAGACCTTGCTGAAAAGCTCTCCAGCCTTTCCTCAGACATGCCCATATGTTCAGAAAGCTCTGCCGAGGTAGGCTCCCTGTCAAGCTGTGCATACAGTGCAGAATACGCCTTATCGTACTCACGAGCGAACCTGCGCACATTTCGCGGGATAATATCCTGTCTGCGGATATAATCTATTATAGCGCCCCTTACACGTATAGAAGCATAGGTCTCGAATTTTATATTTTTTTCGATATCGAAGCTATCCACGGCGTTCATCAGAGCGATAGTAGCCTCATTGACTATATCCTCCGTATCGGCGTACTTCTGATACATATTTCTTGTAGATACAGCAGCATATCTGACTATATCCATATATCCCAGAACAAGCTTGTTTCTGACTTCAATATCTCCCGTTTTCTTATAGACACGGAAAAGCTCCGTCATATCCTCCGATTGTGCTGTTTTCTCGGCAATCTCGGCAGCCACGGCGTTCACCCCCTTTGAAATCGGGATCGGTTTGAGTTTACTTATGTTTCTTAATTTGATGTTCTATTTGCTGTTTGTTTTGGCTTGCTGTGTTTGATGATGTGCTTTCAGTTTAATAAATATTTTCGGTTCGTTTTTGGCGGAGTAGAACTCCGCCCTTTGGAAACCTGCAGCCTTGAAAGGCTGGCGAACTTTTTGTTGCTGGGGGACTTCTTAGCAGCGGGTACTGTTTTAATCGAACCTTCCTTCGCTTCGGGACTTGCTAACTTCCGCGGGCAGATGTAACCTAAGCTGAAAAACTCACAACGCGGCAACAGCTGTGGGGCATCCCGCCGGTTATATAGCTACGTTACCTACCGCCTGTATCTGCACCGAGTTATCTATCTCGTTATAGCTTAACACCGTGATGTTCGGCATGAACTGGTCAATAAGCTTCTTGAAATATATCCTCACTATCGGCGAGGTCAATACTATCGGCGACGGGATAATGTCTCTTACGCGCTCTATCTGCTCGTTTAAAGAGCCTATCAGCTTCTGTATCGACTGGGGGTCCATCGCAAGATATGAGCCCTGCTCCGACTTCTTTACAGAGGAAATTATCTTGTTCTCCGTTTCAGCGTCCAGAGTAAGCACTCTAACCTGACCTGCGTCCGCAAAACGATGTGTTATCGTCCGCTTTAGCGCCTGACGTACATATTCGTTGGTGATGTCCATGTCGCCCAGATTCTTCTGATTGTCCGACAGAGTTTCAAGTATTACCTGCAGGTCCCTGATAGGTACGTTTTCCCGCAGCAGCATAGCAAGCTCCTTCTGAAGATATGCTACCGAAACTATCGAAGGTACGGTATCGTCAACTATGGCAGGATTGGTCTCGTGGAGCTTGTCCAGCATGGTCTTGACGTCCTGGCGGGATAAAAGCTCGTGTGCATGAGCCTTTATGACCTCCGAAAGATGCGTTACGATAACAGACGTCGGGTCAACCAACGTATAGCCAGATATCTCCGCAGCTATTTTGTTTTCCGCGGATATCCACTTTGCAGGTATCTGGAAGGCAGGCTCAACGGTATCAATTCCGTCTACCTCCTTGGTGACGCTTCCGCTGTCTAAGGCAAGGAAATGGTCCATAAGTATCTCCGCCTCAGCAACCGCCTCGCCACGTATTTTGATAACGTACTGATTGGGATTGATGTGCTGATTATCTCTCATTCGGATAGACGGGAAAACCATTCCCATTTCCTGAGCGAACTGCTTTCGGAAGATAACGATTCGCTCGATAAGCGTACCGCCTGCGCTTTCGTCCGCCAGCGGGATAAGGGAGTATCCGAACTCCATTTCTATAGGCTCAACGTTCAACAGCTTGTAAACGTTGTTGATGTCCTTGTAGTATTCCATTTCAGAAAGAGCTTCCTTGTTGTCCTCCATTTCCTTTCGCTGCTCTTCCATTTCCTTTTCCTCAGAATTGAGGTTCCGCGAGAAGAACACTCCCAGGAAAATAAGTGCGCCGCCTATTACCAGCAGCTGCAGCTTCGGGAAGCCGGGAATGACCATAAGCACGATGATAACCATACCGCCTATTATCATAGCCCTTGGCTGTGCGGTGAACTGTCCCGAAACGTCGTCATTAAGTGTTGACTGTGACGCCGCACGGGTAACTATCATACCCATTGACACCGATATCAGCAGTGAAGGTATCTGTGAACAGAGACCGTCGCCGACCGTTGCAATAGAGTACGTGCTGAGGACTCCGGTAAAATCCATGCCCTCAAATATGAGACCCATGATAATTCCGCCGATAAGGTTTACCAGCGTAGCTATAATGGAGAAGGTAGCATCTCCCTTTACGAACTTAGAGGCACCGTCCATGGAGCCGAAGAAGTCCGACTCACGCTGGATATTGTCTCTTCTGCGTTTAGCCTCGGCGTCGTCGATAATACCCTGATTAAGGTCAGCGTCGATAGCCATCTGTTTACCGGGCATTGCGTCCAGAGTAAATCTTGCAGTTACCTCTGCAACTCTCTCCGCGCCCTTGGTGATAACGACAAGCTGTACCACCATTATAAGTATGTATACTATAAATCCGACAAGAGCATTTCCTCTCATAACGAAGGAGCCGAAGGCCTTGATGATATTACCGGCATCGCCCTTGTTGGACAGAATAAGCTTTGTGGAGGAAATATTCAGTGCCAGTCGGAATATAGTCGTAATAAGGAGCAGCGAGGGGAATATGGAAAATTCCAGCGGCTCCTTGATGTTCATGGTTATCAGCAGAATAAGCACAGAAAGTGCGATATTCAGCGCAAACATGGCGTCCAGGAGCCATGTCGGAAGAGGAATAATAATCATGAAAACGGCAAGGATAACGAAAACCGTAACGAAGTTGCCGCTGATTATTTTTTTCAGATCAAATTTCAATCGGTTTTACAGCCTGCCTTTCTCTCGATCATTACTGGGGTTTATTTTTAGCAACAGGAGGAGCCTTTTTCTGAAGGTCATACACGAAAATAAGCACCTCTGCCACCTCATGGTAAAATTCAAAGGGGATCTGCCTGTCCACCTCAGCCCTTTCGTAAAGAGCCCTTGCAAGGGGACGGTTTTCCACTAAAACGACTCCGTTATCCTCCGCAGTCTTGATTATTCTCAGAGCGGTCCGGTCGGAGCCCTTTGCTGTCACAATGGGAGCCTCTCCCACGTCCGGGTCATATTTGAGAGCCACCGCATAATGAGTAGGGTTTCTTATAACGACATCAGCATTTTTAACATCCTGCATCATAAGATTGTGGAGCTCCATCTGCCGTTGTTTTCGTTTACCCTTTATTTTGGGGTCTCCCTCAGTGTTCTTGTACTCGTCCTTGACCTCCTGCTTGGTCATTCTCATATCCTTGTCGAAGGACAGCTTCTGAAAGAAGAAATCAAGCACGGCAATCGCCACGAATATCAGGCACACCTGCATTACTATATCAAATATCGCATTTGCGATATACACAACGGCCGCCTGCGGTTCAATCTGAAAAAGCCGTGCAAACTCCGGCATGCGGCTCTTGAACTCGATGAACACCACCGCGCCCACCGCGATAAGCTTCAGCAGAGATTTTCCCAGCTCAAAAAGAGCCTTCACGGAAAACATCTTTTTCAGTCCGCTTATGGGATTAAGCTTGCTAAGCTTGGGCTTTAAGCTTTCCTTTGAGAAAAGGAATTTAGTCTGAACGCCCGTTGCAATTACCGTAAAGAGTATGCCGCAGATCATCACAGGACCTGCCGCCATAGCTATGGTCTTAACAGCATTGATGAAGATCGCCATTCCAGGCGAACGTCCGTCGATGGTACCATCCTCCGCGAAGCCGCCTCCGCACACGCTCATCCAGTAGCCGATATTTTCGGTCACTGCCTTATAGCTGAGCTTAGCGCACACCCGCATGACAGCGAATGCTCCCAGCATGAACACAACAGAAACAACGTCGTTACTTTTAGCGACCTGTCCCTTTTTTCTTGCTTCTCTGAGCCTTTTCGGAGTGGCTTTTTCGGTTTTTTCCTCGCCGTTTTCATTCTCTGCCATTTTAACCACCACTCTTTCGGAAAGAAAAACGCTTTACACAAATATCTGCGGAATGATGTTCAATGCGCTGTCAAGCATATCCGCAACGTATCTGTCGATAAAATCCGCCATAGGCGCGGCGATGATAAACAGCACGATAAATCCCACAGCAAGCATAAGCTGGATATTCACGACCATTATCTGAATCTGGGGGACCGCCTTCATTAGCACGCCCACACAGAAATGCAGTATCATTTCCGCTGCAATGAGAGGCATTGCAAGCTTCATGGTCATTACCAGTATCTCGCTGAAAAACTCACAGATGAGCATACCCAAGTTGGGATTGAGCTCTCCACCGCCGAGGGGAATAATCTCAAAGGATGTGATGAAAATATTTATCACCGTAAGATGACAGTCGGTCACAAAAAAGTACATATACAGCATAAAGCTGATAAATGAACCGAACACCGACATCTGAATCCTCGTAGCGGGGTCGAAGACCTTCGCCATGCCAAGGCCCGTCTGGGAGTCCATGATATCTCCCGAAAACTGCACCATAAGCACGAACATGTCCATAACAAAGCCGATAACGACTCCGATGAACACTTCCCGCAGAATGGCGACCATATACGCTCCCACGGTCACCCCGGTATCGACCTCGGTAACTCCCATGGTAAGCGTAAGGATATATGTTATGAGCAGTGACGCTCCGATTTTCAGCTGCGTGGGGAAGTTATCCCGGGAAAGCAGCGGAGTGAACGCAAAAGCTCCGATAATACGCGCAAAAACAAGTATTTTTACATCTAAGCTGCCTAAAAGAAGCTCCCAGAAATCCATAGCTTATCTCCCGTCAGCTTATAACGCCCGAATGACTGCCCACCTCGGCTATCATATCCATGATACGCTGCATGAACTCCACAAGAGTAGACGTAAAGAACGACCCCAGCACAAACAGCAGCACAGCAATAATGACCAGCTTCGGAACAAAGGTCAGCGTCTGCTCGTGGACCTGAGTTGCCGCCTGGATTATGGCGATAACAAGTCCCACGATCATGCTAATTATAAGAAGAGGTCCCGCAATTTTAAAGACAACTATCATTGCGTCCTTGAAAATCTGGAGAATAGTATCCTCAGTCAATCACTTTGCCTCCTCACATATTAAATCCGGTAACCAGCGAGCCGATAAGCAGCGACCAGCCATCTACCAGCACAAACAGCATCAGCTTGAAGGGCATGGATATCGTCGCAGGCGGCAGCATCATCATACCCATTGACATCAGCACCGACGCCACGATAACATCTATAATAAGAAACGGCACATACAGCATAAAGCCTATCTCAAAGCCAGTCTTAAGCTCGCTCATTATAAACGCAGGGACTACCGTCGTAAAGGGCACCTTTTCGAGAAATTCCTCTTCGGTTGCAGACTCCAGCTCCTCAGCGCTGTCGGTCAGATTTATGAAAAACGCCATGGAATCCTCCTCGGTATTTTTCAGCATCCATTCCTTAAGGGGCTCTGACGACTTCTGGATAGCCTCCACGGTAGTTATCTCGCCGTTTTTGTAGGGAACATAAGCCACCTCGTTCATCTCACTGAACACAGGCTGCATAATAAAAAGCGTCAGAAACAGCGCCAGACCCACAAGCACCTGATTTGGAGGCGTTGTCTGAAGGGACATTGCGTTTCTGAGCAGCGAAAAGGATATTATCAATCTGGTAAAGCAGGTGAGCATTATCAGCAGCGATGGCGCTATTGACAATATCGTGATAAGCAGCACGAGGTCTATGGTATTGGTGTTGTTGTTCAGGTCGAGGTAATCTAAGATAGTCTGCGCATCGGTAGTGGTCCCGGTATCAGCTGCACTTTCGGGTATCTCGTAGGGTGTTTCCACGTCAAGAGCATCAGCGACCGTCTGAGTAGTGACAGCAGTCACGTCGCCGCCATCCATAGCAGCAGAAACTCCCAGTGCGCTCACAAATACGGCGGCTGAGCACACTGCGGCTGCGCAGAGATTTTTTAATATTTTACGCAGCTTCATGTTCCCTTACCGTCCTTTTTGTTTCCTCCGAATTTTTCCTTTATATTTTCGGCAAGATAATCGCCAAAGGTCCTTCCGTTGTTATCGGCAGCCTTTTCCTCTGCGGTCATAGCAGCGATATCCTCATCAGAAAGCTCGCAGAGCACGTTTATTTCGGACCCCGTCACTCCCAGCAGCAGCTTTTTTTCTCCTGCCTGGACTGCGGCGATGAACTTATCCTGACCGATACCTGCGCAGTCGATTATCCTTATTCCCTTACCCGACGCGCCCCTGAAATTGAATTTCTTCATAAGGCGCTTCGTTATGTACATAGTAAGGAAGATAAGTCCAATGACTGCCGCAAGAGCAACGATAACGGTGAAAAATTCAGTCATTAAAAATCTCCTATAAATAACGCATAATGCACGGCTAAGGTATATGTTATACTAATCCCCGATTAAAAAGTGCACAAAAAATCAAGCAAAATCTTAGCCTTACGGATTTTGCGCAGATTTTTTGCCTACACTTTTATCGGGGAATAGTATTATCCCTGCCGTGCCTATGTAATGCGATTAGCCGATGATCTTCTGAACTGTCTGAATGATTCTGTCGGGCTTGAAGGGCTTAACGATGAAGTCCAGAGCGCCCAGCTTGATAGCCTCAACGACCATTGCCTCCTGGCCCATTGCAGAGCACATAACTATCTTTGCGCCGGGGTCAGCCTTCTTGATATCTCTGAGTGCCTCAATGCCGGTCTTATTGGGCATTGTGATATCCATTATCACGAGGTCGGGCTTTTCCGAAGCATAGGTATTGCAGGCGATCTCTCCGTCAGCGGCTTCGATGATGTTTGTATAGCCGTTCTTTGTAAGAGCGTCCTTGATCATCATTCTCATGAAAGCTGCGTCATCAACAAGTAAAATCTTCTTATCCATTGTTTTTTACTCCTTACCTAAATTATCTAAAAATTTTGATCGGATTATTTCGGTTATTCTGACCGCGAAATTGTCGTCGATAACCACAACGTCGCCCTTAGCGATAAGATGTCCGTTTACGATAACGTCAACGGGCGCGCCTGCCTGTCTTTCAAGCTCGATGATAGTTCCCTGAGTAAATTCAAGAATCTCCTTGATTTTTTTCTTAGTGGAGCCTATCTCGACTGTGATATTGAGCGGAACTCCCATAAGAAGCTGAAGATTATCGTTCTGCTCCTCGGTAAGGTCCTTGTTTTTATAGTTATCAAAGCTTTGCAGCTGAACTGCCTGTACATTTACGGGGTTATGCTGAGGAGGCACCTGCATTACAGGCTGACTGTAACCATATGGAGCCTGTGCCGCATATCCGCCGTAAGGCATCCCGTTTATGGGCTGCATCTGGGGCTGCTGAGGGATATTCATACCTGCCGGCTGCTGCATCTGTGGCATACCCTGAATTGCTGCTGCGGGCTGGGGCTGAGGTTGGGGCTGTACCGGAGCAGCCTCCGACTGTGAAAGTACCGAGCCGCCGTTAAGAAGTGCATTTATCTCATCCTGGCTCATCATTCCGCCCGAAGAGGGTGCCGGCTGAGGCTCAGGTGCTGCCATAGACTTAGGAAGGCTCTCGGTGCCGTTAAGCAGAGCATTTATTTCCTCCTGGCTCATAGTACCGCCCGAAGAAGGCTCCGGCTGAGGAGCAGGTTCAGGCTCAGCTTCCGCAGGCGAACCATAGCCCGCCATCATCTTTGAAGCCATTTCCTTTGCAAGATCTATGGTCAGAACGGAAATAAATTCAGAATTTATAACTCCGTCAATGGTAAGGTTGAACTTCACCTTGCAGACATATTCATCAGGGTCTGCGGCATATACATTAGCCGCGGAGTCATCGTCGCTTTTCTGGACATAGGCTTCGGGAGTAGAAATATCTATGGGCGTATCAATAAGCTCAGAAAGAGCCGTGGCGGAGGCGCCCATCATCTGGTTCATGACCTCGCAGACCGCCGAGATATTCATCTCATCAAATTCAAAGTCGTCCGTGACCTCCAGCGGAAGTCCCATAAGCTGATCAAGAATAAGCTGTACGTCGTTCTGTTTAAGAACAAGGACGTTCTGTCCCTTTACGCCCAGGATATATTCAATCTTTACTCTTATGGACGGTTCAAGCTCAGGATATGTAAGTTCCCCCGCCTTTACAATGCTTACCGTCGGAGTAGTGATCCACACCTTGGCGCTGAGCATATTGGATACGGCGGTTGCGGCAGAGCCCATGGTGATATTCATTATCTCACCGATGGCATCTTTTTCGATATCGCCGAAGCCGTCGATTACAACGTTCTCATCACTCATTTTTCTACCTCAATTCTTTATAAATATTATCAATTTTGATTGCTTTTCTGTTATTATATATGCCCAGCTTTCCGTCAAACCAGCGGCGACCGCCGACCTTGACCGTAACATTTTCATCAATAGGCATATTCAACGGAATAACGTCATCTACCTGCAGCGTCAGTATATCGTAGAGATCCACATCTGTTTCGCAGAGAACCGCATCTATCTGCAGTCCCGAATCCTTTATATTGTCAAGAATACTCTGTCTGCGTTCGTTTTCCCTGTTAGGATCGAGCCTCTTGGTATTTCTCGCCCACTTGTCGCTGAACTTGCTCATCACAGATTCAAGGTTCATAGCGGGGATACATATGGACATTGTATTCTTAACGTCCTTGATCTCGATCTCGAACATTCCCAGCACGATTACCTCATCCGGGGGAATAGACTGCATCACGCGGGAATTTGTTTCCACGTTGGTAAGTCCCGGGTCAAGGTCGATATACTGACCCCAGGGCTCCTTAAGAAGCTCTGCCATAGAGGTCATAACGTTGGTCATAAGCCCCACCTCAAGCTCGGTGAAGTCGCGAGTTATCTCGGTATATGCTCCCGAGCCGCCCATAAGCCTGTCCATTATCGTAAAGGTTATGGGGTTTGAAAGCTGCATTATGACCGACATTTCGAGGACGTCCTCATCGGAAACGCCCATATCTATAAGACCCATCATTACGTAATCGGGAAGTGCGTTATTAAATTCGTAGTAATGCTGTTCCTCTATCTGGAGCACCTCGACCTTGCAGTAAATACGCATAAGTCCCGTGAGATACGAAGAAAGGGTCCTGGCATAGTTTTCTAATATACCTTCTATGATCTTAAGCTTTTCTTTTGTAAATTTCTTAGGCGTCTTGAAATCGTAGTTTTTAATTTTCTTCTCTGCCTCATCTTCTATCTCCTCAAAGGCCTTTTCGCCCTGAGTGCTGAAGCTGTTCAGCAGTTCATCAATCTGCTGCTGCGACAGAACGTCCGCCATATGCGTTCACCTTCATTTTTTCCTATTTCTGTTTATGTTTACACCAAAACCCGGTAACAAAGTGCACATATCAGACATTAAGCCCGGAACAATGCTCCAACAGCCTATTGTCTGCACTCCCACCGGAGACAGGATATCGGTTTATTCTTCGCCTTCCTCGTCCTCTCTGAGTCCGGGGATATCGTGAGGAAGGGTACTCAGCACGTCGTCCTTAGAAACATATTCCCTGTCAGGGTCATTTCTCGAAGGACTGTCTGGTTCCTCAGAGGGAGCCACTGTTACGACCTCTCCGCCCTCGGAATCGGAATAGCCTGCAAAGCTTGAACCGAATTCCAGCTCGAAAAGCTCTTCGATAACGGCGGGGTCCTCAAAATCCACGTCATTTCTGACAAATACTATTTCAACTCTTCTGTTGATGCTGCGGTTTTCGGGGGTATCGTTAGCCACCACGGGGCGATACTTTCCGTAGCCTGCGGACTGAAACTTATCCGCATCGCAGCAGTCCAGACTGAGCATATAGTTAATGACCGAATCAGCGCGTCCCGAAGAGAGGCGCCATTCATTGACATCGGAGCCAGAGCTCTCAGCGGTATGACCGCTGACCTTTATTGAAAGGATATGGTCATCAACAGCTCTGATACCGTCGCAGATTATCTCAAGGATATACTGACCCTCTTCCAGAAGCTCGTCAGAATCGCCTGCAAAGAACACGCTATCACGGAACTTCATATAAACGCCCGTCTTAGCCATCTCCACGCTGACGCTTTCGTCCAGCCCCGCAGAGGAGACCGCCTCCTTAAGGTATGTATAGAAGTCCTCGAAGTCGATCTGTTCAGCGTCCTCAGTAGATTCCTCATCGACGTAGACAGCCTCTTCAGTTTTATCGACCTTTTCCTCATTGGAGACCACGACGTTGATGATATCGCCCTTTCCCGTTGCAAAGGACTGTGCGATAGCCTGCCATTTATTTTCGTCCATATTGGACATCGAATAAAGCAGAACGAAAAAGCACATGATAAGGGTTATCATATCGCCATAGGTGTCCATCCAGTTAGGGCCGCTGTCTCCGCCTCCGCCGCTTTTTTTCCTTGCCATATATAACTCTCCTTCAAGCAGCCGTGCCGTGGGAACACGGCATCGCTGTCACGGGAGAAACCTCTGAAATATATAATACATATACATTATAACATATTATTGCAGAAATTTCTACCCTTTTTCAAAATTATTTAGGATTTTTTTGCAAAAATTCATTCAGCCCCCGCAAATGACGCATAATAGGGCTTTTCTACAAACGTCACTCGGATTTCTGAGCTTCCTTGGGCTTTGCGTTGAGGGGAAGCATCATTCTGAGCTTTTCCTCGACGAATCTGGGGTTTGCTCCCGAAATAATGGCGAGAGTGCCCTCCTCGATTATCTGTAAGCAGAGGACCTCGTTGTTATGTATATAGTTAAGCTGATTTCCTAAAGGAGTAAAGATAACGTGTGCCAGCAAGCTTCCGTAGAAGGTAGTTACCAGCGCCGTAGACATGGCAGGACCTAAGTTTGAAGCAGATGCAGGGTCGTTAGGGTCCAGTGTACTAAGCATACCGATAAGTCCGCAGAGGGTGCCGACCATTCCGAACGCAGGAGCAACACCTGCTGCACGGGTGAAGATAGCACTGTTCTGGTCATGACGGTCGCAGAGAAAATCTATCGAATCGTCCAGCATGGACTTTACCTTTTCAGAATCGTTGGCATCGACGATAAGCATCAGCGCCGACTTCATAAATGTGTCGGTGCAGGCGTTGGCCTGCTCTTCAAGAGCAAGGATACCCTTCTGACGAGCGGTCTTGCAGTAGTCAACCATATCTGCGATATATTTTTCAGGGTCGTACTTTGGGCACTTGAACGCGATACCCAGAAGCTTGCCCGCCTTTTTCAGTGTGGACAGCGGGAAGTTTGCGATAACCGCTCCTATAGTACCTCCCAAAACGATAGCAACCGACGCAGGGTCCCAGAAATCGCTGAGCTCACCTCCCGAAAGTATTCCGAAAACTGTAAGGCCGAACGCAACTACCCAGCCTACGATCAAGGTTATATTCATAAATAATACTCCTATCCGGCGACATGCCGATTATTTTTACTCAAAGACGCCGTTTCGGAAATTCTCCGATTTGGCCTGTATCTCGTCGATTTTTTCTCTGACAGTATAGCTGTGACTGTTCTGGGTGATAAGCACCGTATCAGGGACCTCCTCCGCCATTTCAAGGAAGCTGAGGTTTACAAGGATAACGCTTCCCTTAAGCCTTGTGAGCTTTACAAACCGGGACCATGTGCCTGAACTATGCGCCGATGCAAGTATCTCGTCCACAGTTTCCTGGACGGTAAAGCTGTGGCCATTCTGCATGGTGACCACCGTATCAGGGGCCTCCTCCGCTATTTCTATGAAATTCTCATTGACAAGAATTTCCGTTCTGTTTAATCTGTTGAGTCTTATCATACGATAAAAAATCCCTTTCAGTTGATATATACTCCTCAACGGCGCGGAAAACGCTTTCCGAACCGTTGAGGAATATATATTCACAATGTGAATATATATCCCGTAAAATTATGGCTTAGGAGAATTATCTCTTAAGATTTACAAGCTCTTCAAGCATGGAGTCGGAGGTGGTGATGATACGTGCATTTGCCTGGAAGCCTCTCTGTGTTACGATCATATCGGAGAACTCGCTTGCCAGGTTGACATTGGACATCTCCAGCTTTGAGGAAGCCACCTTACCTGCGCCCGAGGAGCCGGGAGCCTTGATATTAGCCTTGCCCGAAGCGGAGGACTCGCCGAATGCAGTCTCGCCCAGCTGCTCAAGACCCTCAACGTTGTCGAAGGTAGCAATTTCGATTCTTGCCAGCTTCTTGATCTGGCTTGCGTAGGTAGCTGTGAGCACACCGTCAGAGCCTACAGAGAAGCCCTCCAGGTCGCTGTATGCCAGTGAGCGCACCTTCATATCGGCATAGATTGTATTTCCTCTTTCATCGGTAGACTCAAAGGTCTTGTTTGTGGAGTTGTAGGTGTAAACCTGATCGGTAGCGGTATCGGTAGGATTGCCGTTCTCGTCCTTCTCCATGAGGGTGTACTGATAGGTCTTGAGGACCTCGCCGTTTTCGTCCTTTGTAGTAGTTGCGGTGAAGGAGTAATAGTTGCCGTTCTCGTCCATATAATAGCCGGTATCGGGGTCAAACTCAACGCCCTGAGTATTGATGTACTTTCCGTTTACGTTATAGATGATGTAATCGGCAGCCACCTCTGTGGGAGTATCGGTAGGAGCAGCCAGATCATCGTCTGTTCTCACGGTATTTCCCGAGGTATCGCGGTCGTATGCTATCTGATTGGTAGTATCCGTGGGGTCCACGCCTGTGAACAGTGTCTGGGTAGTACCTGCAGTAGCGTCAGTAGTTCTGTATTTTTCGGGAACATCAACGAAGTCGATCTGAGTGTAGTCCTTGAAAGCGTCCCATACCAGGTCGTTTACGTTGATGATATCAAGGTCACCTGCATTTTCCGCAGGTATCTTCGCGTCCATGAGGATAGAGGAATAATCTCCGTCGTTTATGGTTCCGAGAACGAAGCGGTTAAGTGTATTTACCAGATTTCCTTCGGAGTCAACACCGAAGCCGCCGTATCTTGTATAGTTGACGCTCTCAACATTTCCGAGGCTGGAAACGGTTCCTGTGATAAAGAATCCGTCGCCGCTTATTGCCAGGTCAAGAGTACGGTTAGTGGTCTGGAAGGAGGAAGCCGACATATCCTTGTCGATAGAGCTTACCTCAACGCCGTAGCCCACTGCGGACTCATTATTTCCCGCAAAGGTAGCAGAGCCGCCGGTTGCGGATTTCTTTGCCTGATAGTAGATATCAGAGAAGCTTGTTCTTGAAGCCTTAAAGCCGTATGTATTAACGTTTGCGATGTTGTTACCTATTACGTCCATTCTGGTCTG